>JAUSEK010000001.1 GCA_030650275.1 Candidatus Omnitrophota bacterium
ATGCTGTCCTTGATCTTCTTCTTGTACCAAGTGGCAAGGATAAGGGAGTTGTAGACCTGACGGAGTTGGGCGAAGTTCTTGTTCTCGTTGACTTCCTTGGTCAGGGCTGGGATTACTATTTCACGGACGATTTGACTGCCTAAGGCGTTCATGTCTGGTGAGGCGGTAAGGGGGTTTCCCTGGGATGCTTTCGTATTCAATGCTTGGTTGGTTGGCAGCGCGCTCGGGGACACGTTCTGCGGAACATGTCCCCTGGTAGGCGTTCGGTTGTTGGCCAAGGCAAGATAATCCTGTTCAAGCATGACCTTTAATCTGGATTCAACAACATAGGCAGTACCTGCCTCGGCGTTCTCGTAGACCACTGCCTTCTCAGGGACTATCCAGACCTTGTTGAAGGTATTGACCGGGATGTTGGTTGTCCCAAATCTCTTGTTGGCTTCTTCATACACTCTCTTCCAGAAGGTTTTGCCGAATTCATCTTCGGGATAGATCAGAGATGCGGTAATCTGCTTTAAGAGATAGTCCTGGGCTAAGAGATCTCTTCCCATCTCGGTCTGACCAAAGGATGTGGGGACAATCCTATCCTTCTCATAGGGGGAGAGGTTGACCCAGAGGTCTTTCTCGGGGACGGTCAGAGAGGCGAGGAAATATTTGATCAATTTCATTGATTCGTTTTGTAGAGACGCAGCATGCTGCGTCTCTACGTCACCGGTATCCAATATGAAATCAAACCGAAACGGATTGTCGGGATGGACCTTGAGGCCTTTGAGGATGGGGGGATTGAATTGAGGGCTTAAGGAAACCCGGACACCGGGGGCAGGTAAAACCAGTTCCCCCTCTGCCGAGCAAGCAATAGGGCAAATGGCCAAGCCATTGCCCAAAAAAGCAAAAAGAGTCCCTAAAAGGACCGTCTTTCTTAGATTTATATTTAGGGACATGTCAAAAGTGTATACTATTTATATGAGTTTTGCCAATTTTCAGCCCACTTTACCCCCTCCCTAACCCTCCCCACAAGGGGGAGGGAAATTCCAGGAAAGCGCTTGCTTTTCGGGGCGGTATAGGGTATATTTGATACATATGAACAGGCCTATTCACAGCTTCCATATCCCGGTCATGGGCACCGCCTTTTCCATTGACACACCGGTCAAGGTGGCCCGTTACGGCATTCACTCGGTTATTTCTCTGGTTGATGACACCCTCATTGAACAGATGCGCAAGCATTATTGCGAAAAGACCGGGGAGCCCTATGTCCCCATCACCAAACAGGACGAGGATTACCGGGCGTGGCGCATCAGGGCCTATCTGGACCTGGTGGACCGCATCGTCCAGAAACAATTCGCGGACGTTAAGAGATCGCATTTTGGGCCGGCTAGCGAGATTACAAAATATTTTGAAATGCTTGATGACGCCAGCCCCTTGAAGGAAAAATACCGGAGAATGCTGGCCACGCACAATCCCCTGCTCAAGATCAAATTGCAGGAAGAATTGCGCGCCGAAATGCGCCCCGGCGACATCAATGTCAACATCATGACCAAGCTGGACCGGGACAATTACGACGCCAAGGGCAACAAACTGCCTCCTGAATTTTCCGACGCGCTGGCCGCCCTTCGCGGCTATGCCACCAGCGGCCTGCGTTCCGCCATCGTCTTTTCCGCGGGCATCAACCGCCGGCTCTATTCGTATGCCGAACAGTTCAAGGACTTTTACGCGGACGCCACGGGCGACATCAAAAAGAAGATCATCCTCAAGGTCAGCGATTTCCGCTCCAGTTTCATCCAGGGAAAATTTTTCGCCCAAAAGGGCCTGTGGATCTCCGAATACCGCGTTGAATCGGGCCTGAACTGCGGCGGCCATCTTTTTGCCACCGACGGGTATTTGATGGGCCCCATCCTCGTGGAATTCCGCGCCAAGAAAAAAGAATTCGTCCAGCAATTGCACGTCCTCTGCAACAAGGCGCTGACATCAAAGGGTCGTCTGCCCTTTGCCCAACCGCACCCGATCAAGATCACGGCCCAGGGCGGCATCGGCACGGTGCGGGAAGACAAATTTTTACGCGAACATTACGATCTCGACGGCACCGGCTGGGCCACTCCCTTTTTGCTGTGCCCCGAAGTCACCAACGTGGATGACGTGACCCTGCAAAAACTTTCCCTGGCCACGGAAGACGACCTGTATGTTAGCGACGTGTCGCCCCTGGGGGTCCCTTTCAATAATTTGCGTGGCTCTTTGAGCGACACGGAAAAAGATGCCAGGGTGCTCCACCACAAGGCCGGCAGCGCCTGCCCCAAAGGACATTTGGTGTCCAACACGGAATTCACCAGCGAACCCATCTGCACGGCTTCGCGCCAGTACCAGAAACTCAAGATCGACCAGCTGGACACCCTCGGTCTTGACCCCGAAAAATACAAAATACGTTTCGACCGGATCGTGACCAAGGCGTGCCTTTGCCATGACCTGGGCGAAAGCGCCGTCGTCAAAAACGGCATCCAGACCAGGGTCCCCGGTTTTCCGGCCATCTGCCCGGGGCCGAACCTCGCTTATTTCTCCAAGATCGTCACGCTCAAAGAGATGGCGAACCACATTTACGGCCGTATCAACCTGCTCAACGACACCCCGCGGCCGAACATGTTCATCAAGGAACTGCGCATGTACATCGACTATTTGCGCAAGGACATTGAAAAATCTTTGAAGGACTTGAATGAACACAAGGCCAAATATTTCACGGAATTCAAGGACAATCTCCTGGAAGGAATTTCGTATTACCGCGATTTATTCCCGGAAATGGTGGAGGAGTCCTTGGAGTTTCGTACCAAAACGCTCAATGAACTGGAAGAGTGCCGGCAGAAATTGCTGCAGCTGGTTGATGATCACGCCAAGGCCTTTATCCACACCCAGGCATTGGTTGCGGCTTAAAACTTAAGAATAAATCTCCCCGCCCTTAGCACGGAATTCCTCGGCCTTTTTGTTCAGTCCCTGCTCAACATAATCGCGCACGTCCTGTGTGATCCTCATCGAACAAAAATCCGGGCCGCACATGGAACAGAAATGGGCGAGTTTGGCGCCTTCGGCGGGGAGCGTTTCATCGTGGAAGGATTCAGCGGTTTCGGGGTCCAGCCCCAGATGGAACTGGTCTTTCCAGCGGAATTCAAAACGGGCTTTGGATAACGCATCGTCCCATGCTTTAGCGCCGGGATGGCCCTTGGCCAGGTCCGCGGCATGGGCGGCTATTTTGTAAGCGATGATGCCGTCCTTGACGTCTTTCTTGTTAGGAAGCCCCAAATGCTCCTTGGGGGTCACGTAACACAGCATGGCTGTGCCATACCAGCCGATCATGGCAGCACCTATGGCCGAGGTGATGTGGTCATAGCCGGGAGCCACGTCGGTGGTCAAAGGCCCCAGCGTATAGAACGGCGCCTCATGGCAGATCTTTAACTGCTTGTCCATATTCTCCTTGATCAAATGCATGGGCACGTGCCCCGGCCCCTCGATCATCACCTGCACATCGTGTTTCCAGGCGATCTTGGTCAATTCTCCCAGGGTTTCTAATTCCGCGAACTGCGCCGCGTCATTGGCGTCGGCAATGCTGCCCGGACGCAAACCATCGCCCAGAGAAAAAGAAACGTCATACTGCTTCATAATTTCACAAATTTCTTCAAAATGCGTGTAGAGAAAACTTTCCTTGTGATGGGACAAGCACCATTTAGCCATGATGGACCCGCCGCGCGAAACAATGCCTGTCATGCGTTGGGCGGTCAACGGGATGTAGCGCAGTAAAACCCCGGCGTGCACCGTGAAATAATCCACCCCCTGCTCGGCCTGCTCAATGAGCGTGTCACGGTAAATTTCCCAGGTCAGGTCCGCGGCTTTTCCTCCCACCTTTTCCAGCGCCTGGTAAATGGGCACGGTGCCGATGGGCACCGGGGAATTGCGCAAGATCCATTCGCGGGTCTCGTGGATGTTCTTTCCTGTTGAGAGGTCCATGACCGTGTCCCCGCCCCAGCGGATGGACCAGGTCATTTTTTCCACTTCCTCGGCGATGCTGGAGGTCACGGCGGAATTGCCGATATTGGCGTTGATCTTGACCAGAAAATTGCGGCCGATGATCATGGGCTCGGTTTCGGGATGATTGATGTTCGCGGGGATGATGGCGCGGCCCTGGGCCACTTCACGGCGCACGAATTCGGGTTCGCATCCTTCCCGCAGGGCGATGAATTCCATCTCCGGCGTGATGATACCGCGGCGGGCATAATGCATTTGCGTGACGTTGGCGCCTGCTTTGGCGCGCAGGGGTTTGCGGATGCCCGGAAAACGAACAGGGGCCAGATCCAGATCATTTTCCCTCTGCCTGCGGTACTCCGAGGTGGACTGGGCTAAATATTCCACATCGCTTCTGCCCAGGATCCAATCACAGCGCAAAAACGGCAGGCCCCGCGTAATGTCCACCTTCACCAAAGGATCGGTGTAAGGACCGGAGGTGTCGTAAAGCCGCACCGGCGCGTTATCGGAAGTTTTACCGTTGTGACTTTGCGTCGGGGAAAGAACAACTTCCCTGAAGGGCACACGGACGTCCTTATGCAGGGAACCGTTCTGGTAGACCTTTCGGGACCCCGGCAAAGGTATGTAGCTTAACAGCGTGGCGTCGGGAAGTTTTTCCTGTTTGAGGAATGTGCTCATTTAACTGAACGATGTACCGCATCCGCAACTGGATTTGGCATTGGGGTTATGGTATTTAAAACCGCTTTCGCGCAAGGTATCAACGTAATCGATCTCAATGCCTTTGATGAACTCAACGCTTTCCTGGTTGACGATGACCTTCAGGCCCTTTTGTTCAAAAACAATGTCATTCTCATAAGGGTTCTTCTGGAATTTCAATTCATAGGACATGCCCGCGCAGCCGCCGGTGGTGACGCCAAAGCGCAAGGCATATCCTTCCTTGCCTTCCTTGGCCATCATGGCCTTGACTTTCGCGGCTGCCGCGTCGGTCAATGTGGCTAATGGTGTATTCTCCATAATTTAATTATAACACAACGGGAAAGCTTGTTCAACTGCGGAGGTTCTAACTCGGAGGGTCACCGGCATTACCTTCAATAACGCATTGAAAACCCGCAAAATGGGTTTAAATCATCCGCGGCGGCCGTCGCGCCTATATTAATACCCATATCCAATTGTATATATTCGGTCAAAGCGTAGGTTAATCCGGCATCAACCGTTGCGACCAATTTTGCATCCTCTTCTGTGCTGATATGACTGAAGAATTCCACATAACCGCTTAGGCCGCCGACGATGGCGTGTCCAAAAGTAATAGAATGAATATATTCCCTATGATAGTTGTCATCCGATTTATTTTTATTAAGATCAACTTCAGCCATCAAACCCATATTCCACTCAGCGGCAAGCCCGACAGCCAAGGGAACAATGATCCCGCCTTCCATATCGTCGTTACCAAAATGACCCCTATCAGTTGGAAATTTAATGAAAGGCATCAAGGCCAAAGCTGTCTGCCCGCCATCATTTCCCCATATATTGACCTTAAGACGGGTTTGCATATCCCCAAATCCTTCTTTGGTTGAGTGGACCCCGTCTTCTCTTGTTTTCTCATGGGCATAAGGATTAATGATCACTTGCAGATCCGCGTTATTTAAAAGTCCGATCTTAAAATTTGCAGGGGCGTAACTAAACGTATCAACGCGGGTTTGTGGTTCATCCGGGTTATGATGGTCATAGGCATGATCGATCAGGCTCATTTCTACCTGAACGTGGCCGGCATCAACGGTATAAGGACTTTCAGTTTTATCCGGACGGTCTGTGCTCATCTCACGCATCAATTCAACCGGTGTCGGATGAAATAAATGGTATTGTTGCTTATTGGACACTGCTTGGTCAGCGGCTTGGGCTGAAACGGCATGGAATAAAAATATCAGTAAGGCCAAAATTTGTTTGCGATGCATCATTACTCCCTAATCTTTATTTTTCACTTGAGCATTAACAGGGGGCGTTCAGGAGGCTCATTTTAGATTTGATGACGCCGTAATTGCGTTGGGAAGAAATGAGGTAAAATTCCTTCATCTGCCAGGGTCTGGGGGTCTTAGTAAAAAAGGCGGTGTCCACTTTGTCCAGGACCTTGCCGCTCTCGACGGCGCGCAGGTCATAGCCGGCCGAGCGGATGATGGGCCAGGAGCCGGCGAAATCCCAGATGTGGCAGCGCAAAAAACACCCGCAACCGCGGCCCAAAGCCGACCAGCACAGATTGACAACGGCACAGGCCGCGATCATGATGTGAAAATCCTTGTCATTCCAGCGGTATTTGTCAAAAAACGTATCATTGCAGAAAAACAGCGACTTGGCTGAAATTTGCTCATCAACAGGAACAATGGGCGTGCGTTTTTCATCGGCGCTAAAGGCGTTGCGGACATAATACGAATGCGCGCCATCGCAAAAGAACAGTTCGTTGAGGACCGGAAAATACACAACACCCAGCCACGGTTGACGGTCTTTCATAAGCCCCAGGGAAATGCCGAAGAGCGGCATGCCCTTGGCATAAAGCCGCGTGCCGTCAATGGGGTCCAGAGCCCAAATAAATTTCTTTTTAGCCAGGAAACTGTCATCAAGATACTCGCCGATGCGCGGGTCTTCCTCATCAATGAGCACGTGGTCCGGGTCCTTGAGAAATTCCCCCAGCGACCGGCGGCAAAGCCCGGAAATGGCGCGGTCCGCTTCGGTGATGACGGACTGGTCGGATTTCAAGGCCGATCCGCCTTCAGACATATATTTTAAAGCAATACTCCCCGCTTCGCGGATGAAGCTGAACATTTTTTCAAGATAAACAGCTGAATTTTCCATATTATTGTTTTAAACTGGAACGGATCATGAGGATAGGGATATCGGTGTGATGGCGCAAGGTATTGGCGACACTACCCAAGATCACATCCTTGATAAAGCCATGCCCGTGGGTGGACATGGCGATCAGGTCGCATCCTTCCTGTTCGGCCACGGCCAGGATCCCGTCAACGGGTTCTTTCCCCTGTATCAAAATGGCCTTGACCTTAAAACCATCCGCGGCCAAAGCGTCGCGGATGGTATTCAGATAGATATGGTCCTTGGTCATTTCCTCGGAATCCGCAAGGTTCAGGTCATTTTGCAGGCGCGCGGTAAAACCGTCAGCCACGTGCACCAAAACCAATTTTGCCTTGGTCATTCTTGCCAGAGGACGGATGTGTTCAAGGATCTTGGTGTCCGTCAGGGGATTATCCAAAGAAATAAGGATCTTCTTATACATGCCCACCTCCAAACCAGCCGGATACCGTCTGGTACAACAAATATCCATTTAATACCACAATGATAGCGGTAACGCCCCAGGCCGTCAACTGCAACCACCAGGGATTGCTGAAGCGGTCCATTTTCTGCCTGTCCCCTGTAAACCAGACCAGGGGAATGACAGCAAAGCTCAACTGCAAAGAAAGGACGACCTGACTTAAGATCAGGAGGTCTCCCACCCCTTTTTCACCGTAAAGTATAGCAACGATGACCGCGGGAACAATGGCGACCAGGCGGGTCAGGAGCCGGCGCATCCACGGCCTTAAACGGATGTTCAAAAATCCTTCCATGACGATCTGGCCGGCCAAGGTCCCGGTCAAGGTGGAGTTCTGACCAGAAGCCAGAAGCGCCACCGCAAACAAGGTGCTAGCAAAGGTCGCCCCCAAAACCGGCGTCAACAGACGGTACGCGTCATGGATGTCGGCGACATTCTGATGGGCTGTCCCGTGAAAGGCCGCGGCGCTGACGATCAGGATCGCGGCATTGATAAAAAACGCGCACAACAAAGCGGCGGTCGAGTCAATGGTGGCAAAACGGATGGCCATGGCCTTGCCCGCGTCATCGCGTTTATAAGCACGGGTCTGCACGATGCTCGAGTGCAGATACAGATTGTGCGGCATCACCGTGGCCCCCAGGATGCCGATGGCGATATACAGCATGGACGGGTTAAAAACGATCTCGGGTTTTGGAAGCAGGTTCGCGATGATGGCAGGCATCGAAGGATGGGACACGGCCATTTCATAAGCAAAACATCCGCCGATCACAACGATCAAGGACGCCACAATGCATTCCAGGATGCGAAAACCCTTGTGCTGAAGGAACAAAATGATCATGACGTCCATGGCCGTCAGCAGGATCCCGACGATCAAAGGAATGCCGAACAAAAGATTTAATGCGATGGCAGAACCGATGACTTCCGCCAAGTCGCAGGCGGCAATGGCGATCTCACAGAGGACCCATAGGCCGATGGCCACCGGTTTGGAAAAATGGTCCCTGCAGGCCTGGGCCAGATCGCGGCCCGTGACAATGCCCAATTTCAAGGCCAGATGCTGGAGCAAAATGGCCATAAAATTGGAGATCAGAATAACGGATATGAGCGTATAACCGAATTTGGCGCCGCCGGCCAGGTCGGTCGCCCAATTGCCCGGATCCATGTATCCGACCGCCACCATTAATCCTGGTCCCGCAAAGGCCAGCATCTTTCGCCATACTCCGGCCGTTGCAGGTACAGCAACCGAAGCATACACTTCAGATAAGGTGAAGAGGGTGACCTCACGGCGCCATGGTTTGCTCATACCCCTGCTCCCTGGCATTTGGCGCAAATCCCGTAAAAATGCATTTCATGTCCCAGCACTTTGAACCCCTCTTTCTCTAAAATAGGATGATAACGGCTGTCTTCGCCCAGGTCCGGAAATTCAATGACCCCGTGACAGCGCACGCAGCGGGCATGATGATGCGGTTTTTCATCATAAATGTGCTCAAAATGCTGATGCTTTTCCCCAAAGGCCGTTTCGCGGACGACGCCGGCCTCCAGCATTTCCCTTAAAGAACGGTACACGGTGGCCCTGGAAATTTTCGGCTTGTGCCGGACGCAGAATTTTGCGATCTCTTCGGTGGTAAAATGGCCATGGGCGTTCATGACCTCTTTAAAGACCCCTGACCGCCCGCGGCTGACCTTTAAACCCGCGCGAGAAAGGTATTTCTCAAACTTGCAGTGCTCCCGGGCAATGGATGTTGTTTCCATATGAGATACTGTATCGTCCAAAAAATAAAAATCAAGTTCTTTTTTTAAAGAGCTTTAACACATTAATCGCGCCACTTGATGGAACAGCCCATGGAGGGGAATTGTTGGACGGCAACAGGACGGCCGGCAGACATGTTGTTCATCGCCTCCTTCAATTCTTCGCGGGTCACGGCGTCTTCGTCCTTCCAATTGTCGTCCACGCGGCCGTGATAGGCAAGTTTTCTATCTTTGTTGAACAGATAAATGTCGGGCGTGCATTGGGCGCGGAAGGCATCGGCGACTTTTTGAGTTTCGTCAGCCAGATACGGAAAATCGATCCCCCATTCCTTGATCTTGAGCGCCATCTTGTCCGGAGCGTCGTCGGGAAAGTTAGGATTGATGTTGGGATTGATGGCCACGGTATTGACCTTCATCCCCTTGCCGTATTTGGCCAGGCGCAATAACCGCGGCCACACCGCCAAAGCATACGGGCAATGATTGCAGGTGAAAGCCACCAAAAGCCCGCGCTCACCGTACAAATCGCTTCCCTTATAGGATCTTCCGGACGGGTCTTTGAGCTGGAAATCCGGCATCAGAGTACCTAACGGTATTTTGATGGATTCCAATAAAGCCATTTGAATGGGTCCCTGACTTTTTGTGCTATAATTATTTTGAAAACAAAACCATTATACGGACG
This sequence comes from Candidatus Omnitrophota bacterium, assembly GCA_030650275.1. NCBI lineage: Bacteria > Pseudomonadati > Candidatus Omnitrophota > Candidatus Omnitrophota bacterium. Next base: position 9,735 of record JAUSEK010000001.1, read on the forward strand.
CGAATCTATATGTCAAGAACGCTGCTGATCCAACAATACGAGCTCGGCCCCTTGAACAATTTCCTCTATTTGCTGGGCGATACGGCCACCAAAGAAATGGCGGTCGTGGACCCGGCCTGGGAGCCGGATTTCCTCTGTAACGAGGCCGAACGTCTGGGCTACCATATCACCAAAATATTTTTGACCCATGGCCACCCTGACCATGTCAACGGCCTGGGTGGTGTTCTGCGCCGTCACAACGTTCCGGTCTATATTTCCAAGCACGAAGCGCTGTTTTTTCGTCCCAGATCCAAAAATCTGGTGGATGTCGTGGACAAAGAAAAACTTTCATTGGGGGATATCACCTTTGATGTCCTGCACGCGCCGGGGCATACGCCAGGATGCCAGCTCTTTTTGGCGCAAGGCCAATTGATCAGCGGGGATGTGCTTTTTATTGATGGATGCGGCCGCTGCGATCTTCCCGGCAGCGACCCGAGGGCCATGTACCGCTCCCTCACCAACGTCCTCATGAAACTGCCCGACGACACCGTGGTCCATCCGGGACACAATTACGGCCCCACCCCCACCGACACCATCGGCCATCAGAAAAAAACCAACCCCTACCTGCAATGTTCCAGTATGGAAGAATTTCTAGGCGAGCGGATGGGTCTTTAAAAAATCACTGGGGGAGAGTATTTCGATCTTTTTAAAATACCCTAAAGACAAAAGATGAGCATCACCTGAAACAATACAGTCAACGCCCGCACTCACAGCGCATTCAAGAATACGGTTATCATCAGGATCATTCTTAATAACGGCAACTTTATGAGTGACAACCACCAGTTCAACGAGTTCAGAAAGTTCATGGGCTATCTGCTGTACAACAGAAACCGGTAGTCGAAACTTCTTATCGACCAGGACCTCCGCCAATTCCTTAAGGATATCTTGAGACAAAGCGATCCTGATTTTTCCCGAAATCCCCATATCCAGAATATCACGGCTTTTTCCGCCAAACATGATTGCCGAAATAAGAACATTTGTATCCAAAACTATCTTCAAACCATTACCCTTTCCTGAGGCGATAATCGGCAATGGCCCCGGCAATGTCCTTTTCCTTTAACCCGACCGCTTTAACATGTTGCCTGGTTGACCGAAAAATCCCTTTCCACACGCGTTTTTTGGCAATGTACGCCCGCGCCGCTTCCCGGATAAACTCGGAGCGGCTGCGCGCCTCCTCGCGGCTGACAGAATCGATATCCCGCAAAAGCTCATCTGAAAATGAAATATTCACTGTCTGCGTTTTCATATCTTCACCTCCCAATACAAGTATATACAAACTTTGTATATAATGCAAGGTCAATAATCAAAAAATTTGTAATAAGTTAGCTCTAAAAACGAATTCCCTCCCCCACCGTGGGGAGGGTTAGGGAGGGGGGATTTTTATTGCTGTGTGAGTTTTTTACCGAAAATTGCAAATCGTGTTCCAGGGACATGATAAATATGATGGCTTTTGACCAAACTATTCAGATATTTGAAGACATCCCGATGAATTATGTAGTCAAAATCGTGCCGGATGATCACCCCCGAATCCGCGAGCATCTTGAAGGCGTTCTCGGATATCTTGAGAAAAGTAGACGATGCCTTATTTTAGCTGGAAAGATTTCAGGGCTTCTTCGACCTTTGAAGAGGACTGGGGATATTTGCGGATGGTGGTCAGAAATGTCAGGATATAGGCCTGGTCCCTGCGGATGGTCCAGGCCACGACGGCTTTAAGATTATCGGGTTTGGGCGCCTCGAACACCAGGCGATGCCCCTTGCGGCCGCCAAACGCAATGGGCTTGTCTTCAATGATCTTGATATTGGTCTTAAAGACCGCTGCCGTCTGCTCGACGATGGTCCGGCTGAAGGTCTTGATGCTGGCGATCTCGTCAGGCACGGGCTGGATGGTGATGTTGATGTTCTCGCGAAAGACGTCCAGGGCGGTTTCTTTGGGGGACAAAAAGACAACCGCCACCCCCGGCTGCGGACTTTCGATCACCTGCCAGTTTTTGGGATAACGGACAAAGAATTTATACGAAGAATTCTGATAATCCGCGAATTGGCCGGCATGATAAACGATCAAAATAATGCCGGCCGCCATGGCCAGGGCGGCCATAGCCCCCACGGTAATCAAAATGTTCTTTTTGGTTTGGGTCTTCATCTATGAATAAAATTTCTTACCCCGGTCTCTCAATTGGATCAGATACCGGCAGGGCTTGAAACGCCCGTCCTTGAACCTGGTTTCCAGGGCCTCCATCTGTTTGACAAGGGCCTCGATGCCGACGCTGTCGGCATAACGCAAAAGCCCTCCCCGAAACGGCGGGAACCCCGTGCCCATGATCATGCCCGTGTCCACCGTATCAGCCCCGTCCACAATCCCCTCTTGAAGGACCATGGCCGCCTCATTGATCATGATGCCGATCATGCGCCCGATCGCCTCTTTTTCATCAAACCGGCCGCTGTTTTTGACCAAGGCGGTGATCTGGCCATTGACCGCGCCCCGCCTGCCGGCGGGGTGCACATAAAAACCTTTACCGGATTTTTTACCCAGCCATTTCATTTCATAGGCCTTGTTGAAAATACCGCAGGGCGCGAACCTGTGCCCCAAGCCGGCCTCCAAAATATGCAGGACCTTGACCCCGACGTCCAGGCCGACCTCATCGGATAAAGTGAAGGGCCCCATGGGCAAGCCGAAATCCGTGGCAATTTTGTCAATGCGCTCGATGGACCCGCCTTCTTCCAAAAGACGTCCAGCCTCATTGACATAACCCAACAGCACGCGGTTGACCAAAAAGCCCGGCGCGTCCTTGACGATGACCGGGATCTTCCCCAAACGTTTGGCGAATTCAATGGCCGTGACCAGGGTTTCTTTGGAGATCTGCGGGGTCGTGATGACCTCGATCAAAGGCATGCGGTGCACGGGGTTAAAAAAATGAAAACCCACCACCCTGGACGGGTCTTTGACGATGGCCGCCATTTGGGTCACGGACAGCGACGAGGTATTGGACGCCAGGATGGCGCGTACCGGTAAGGCATCGCTCAAGTCCTTAAAGACCTTTTTCTTGATGTCCATGTCCTCCACCACCGCCTCAATGGCGATATCGCAATCGGAAAAGCCGATATAGTCCACGGCACCGGAGATCATGGCCATTTTATTGGCCACCTCATGCGGCTTCATGCGCCGGCGTTTAAGGGCTTGGTTGTACACGTCATACGCGGCCTTGAATCCTTTGGCCACGGCGTCATAATTGATATCTTTGAGCCGCACCCATACCCCGCGATTGCTCAACAACTGGGCAATGCCCCCGCCCATGACACCAGCCCCGATCACCGCGACCTTACAGATCGGCAGGGGCTGGACACCATCGCATCCGGGCGCTGTCAATTTCTTGAATTTCTCCGAGAGGAAAAATACTTTGACCAGATTTTTAGAAACAGGCGTAACGACCAATTGGGCGAACGCGGTGGACTCCATGTCTAAAGCGGTGTCCCTCTTTGAGGAAAATGTCTTTTGGACCACGTCCAGCGCCTTGAGCGGTGCTGGATAAAAACCCTTGGTGCTTTTCAGGACTTCCTTACGCGATCGTCCAAAGACGACACTGCGGCCCAACGAAGTATTTTCAAGGAAAGCGTCCATGCCTTTGCGGGGATTTGGACGAAAGATCCGCTGGTTGGGCACACGGACGATCTCCCCGATGAATTCGGCCAAGCGCTGCGGCAGGCCTGCCTGCGGATAAAGACGGTCCACCAGCCCCATCCTGAAAGCCGCCTCGGCGCTGACCGGAGCGCCGGAAAGGATGAGTTTCAAGGACCCCTGCAAACCGACCAGACGCGGCAGACGAAAAGTACCGCCAAAACCCGGAACGATCCCCAGATTGACCTCCGGCAAACCGATCTTCACCTTATCATTGAACGTCGCGATACGGTAACGGCATGCCAAAGCCAGTTCGCATCCGCCCCCCAGGGCCGCGCCGTCAATGACAGCCACCGTCGGGAAAGCCAAGTCCTCCAATTTGTCCAGAACCCTTTGCCCGGCCTGCGATTTGGCCTTGCCGTCGTTGACCTCAACGATGTTCTCGATCTCCTTAATGTCCGCGCCGGCGATAAAAATGTCCTTTTTCGCGCTTTGGATGATGAGGGCCGTCAGCGGGGGCCTGTTCTTGATCTCGTCAAGGATCCTGTCAAAACGGGTGATCACGTCAGCGGTCAGCACATTGACCTTGACGTCGGGGGCGTCAAAGGTGATGATCCCGATGCTGGCTTCCTGTTTAAAAAATACGGGCATTTGATTTCCTTTAATGTACGGGCACGGCATGCCGTGCCCCTACAGTCAACGTTCCAAAACTACGGCTGCCCCCTGGCCTCCGCCAATACACAAAGACACTAATCCCCTATTGAGGTTATTGCGTTTCAAATGTTTCAACATGGTCAAAATGAGCCGCGCCCCGGTGGCACCGACGGGATGCCCCAAAGCCACGGCCCCGCCGTTGACGTTCAGCTTGGCCGGATCTATGGACCCTGTATACCCCTCATAACCGAATTGCTTGGCGAATTGCGGCGAATCCATGGCTTTCAAACAAGCCAAGACCTGCACGGCAAAGGCCTCATTGATCTCAACGGCCTGCATGTCGGACAATTTCAAACCCGCTTTCTTTAAAGCTATGGGAATGGCGTGGGCCGGGCCTATGCCCATGCGCCGCGGCTCCACTCCGGCAAAAGCGAAAGACCGGATATACCCCAGGGGCTCAAGGCCCAATTCTTTCGCGCGGCTTTCGGAAGCGACCAAAAGGGCCACAGCCCCGTCGGTGATCTGGCTGGCGTTGCCGGCCGTGACCGTGCCGCCGGTCCTGTCAAACACGGCTTTTAATTTACCCAGGGCCTCCATGGTCTGCCCCTCGCGGGGACCATTGTCATCCATCACAAGTTCCCTGAATTTCGGACCCGGAATGACCGGCACGATCTCCTGGCGCAGCGCATAGCGGCCGGCAATGGCCTTTTGATGGCTCAACAAAGAAAATTCGTCCTGTTCTTTGCGCGTAATGCCGAATTCCTTGGCCAGCACCTCCGCGGTCTGCCCCATGCCCAAACCGCAGACCGGATCGGTCAAGCCCAGCATGAGACCGATGCGCGGGCTGAAATGACGCGGACGAAATTTTAAAAAGGCCCACAACCTGGCCACGGCTGTTTTGGCCCTCTGCACTTCGCCGAATATCTCCTGCGTGTCTTTGCGGAAAAAAAACGGGATATTGCTCATGGATTCGGTGCCGCCGGCCAAAATACAGCGGCCTTCCCCGGTCCTGATCCTGACGGCGGCGCTCACCACGGCCTCGATGCCGGAAGCGCAATTGCGATGCACGGTGAAAGCCGGCGTCGTCACAGGGATGCCGGCCAGCAAAGCGATGACGCGCGCCACGTTGGCGGCGTCCATCGGCTGGGCCACGTTGCCGAAGATCACCTCGTCGATGACCTTGACATCAAGCGCCATACGGTCGATCAGTTCCCGCGCGGCGATGCGCGCCAATTCCTGCGCGCTCAAATCATTAAAAGCCGTCCCCATCTTGCAAAACGGGGTCCTGATGCCGTTGACGACCGCGATCCTTTCCATCATTTTTTACGCTTTCGGCCGGATATCCACGATCCGTTTTTCCTTGTTGGCCGTTTCCAGTTCCAGACGTTTGACCATTTCGGAAAGCGGGATGATCTTCACCTCGTTGGGGGAAATCTCCGCGCTGGCCACCAGTTTGCTTTTGACATCGTCCGCCAGAGCCGACGCATCCTGCCCTGCTTTAGGCGTGATGTACACGGCCACCTCGTCCACATCATAGGGATCATTGTTGTGTTTGCGGATCTCGATCTGCCATTCCTCAACATACGGGATGTCGCTGATGACACTGCCGAAATGGCTCAAATTGACCAAAGCGCCTTTGATCTTGGACAATTGCAGGTCTTTATTGTCGGAAAGGCGGGTGATATCGCTCGACAACCGCAAGGTCGTCCTCCGGCAATAAGGACATGCCCCGTACGTCATGCCGCCTGTGACGATATCGCCGGTGCGGTAACGCAGGACAACGCTGGCACGGGCATCCAGCGCGGTATAGACCAGTTCCCCATCCTGGCCTTCTTCCTTGATCTGGCCTGTTTGCGGGTCAACGATCTCAAAGATCTCTTTGTCTGGATAAAGATGATAACCGCTGGAAACGTCATGGGGCGCCGGGCATTCGGCCCAGGCCGAACGCGCCTCTGTAAAACCATAGGTCCCGAAAATAAAAACGTCCTTGGCCCCCTGCCGGGCGAGCATCCCGGAGAGTTTTGCTTTATACCCCGGGGTGACCTTGGCGGCGCCCAGCACGATCTTTTTGATGTATGAGAGGTCCTGCCCTTTTTCCTGGGCAAAACGCACCAGATGATAAACGTAACTGGGCACGCCCAGGACCACCGACGGTTTGATGCGCGAGAGCGCGACCATGTTGCCCTCGGTGCCCAGGACCTTTCCCCCGCCGGTGCTCAAAGAGAATACCCCCGATTCCAGCGCTCCGAAAAACACCTGCCAGAACGCCAGATGCGGGGCAAAAGGAAAAATGTTCATGATGCGCTCATCGGGCGCGATATCGAACAGACGCACCATCCGGCTTCCGGAAAGGTTCAAATTGCCGATGTCAGCGCGGCTGTAGATAAAAGGCACGGGGCTGTTGGTCGTTCCGGTCGTGAACGTCATAAAGACCGGACGGTATTCGCGGCCCAGACGGTCCTGGACATGTTCTTTGCCTTTGCATAAAGACAGGGCCGCTAACTTCAATAATTCACTTTTGGGCCAAAAGCGGCGCATCTTTTCCTGGTCCGGCGCAAGGACGAAATCGCGGAATTTCTGGGGGTTTTCTTTGGAAATGAGGTCCAGTTTGCTGGTGAAAGGAAGGTGCTTTAAGTCCGCGGTACCGCGGATATGGCGGGGATCAATGTTGTTGTCATCAAATAATTTGCGGTAATGGGGACTGAACGGATAAACGTGACGGTTGATGAAATGGCGTAACTTCCGGTCCTGGAGGGCTTTGACTTGAACGTACGATAAAGACGTGAGATCAGACCACGGATCCATACTTTTTAGTGTAGTATAACCCGCCGCGGGTGACGAGCGAAATCTCAAAAAAGAAATCCCCGTTTCTGCCCAATGGCGGAAACGGGGATTTTCTTTCTCAAAGACGAATTAATTACTTTTGCGCGGGAGCGGGAGCTGCAGCCGGAACAGCGGCAGGGGCCTCTTCCTCTTCAGCCGGATCTTCTTCGGCAGGAACAACAGGCGCTTTGGCTTCGGCAACTGCTTTGGCTAACTTCTCGGCGAACGGGGTCGAATCAGAATCATAGGCGGCCTTGCCCTTAGGGCAGACATTGAAAGAAACGCCCTCGGCTTCCATCTTGGTATAATCATTGGGGTCATTCAAATTCAACTCACGGCCGGTCAAAGGACAGATCTTGTTGCCCGCTTCTATAACAACAGGGGCGGCGGGTTCGGCGGCAACGGCAGGTTCTGCGGTAACAGCGGGTTCGGGGGCGGTTTGGGCGAAAACAATACCCGCGGCAAGAGCGAATGCGGCGGTCAAAACAACCAATTCCTTATTCATAACTTCTCTCCTTTTTTTAGATAAGAACTATTTCTTATACATTACCACAGATGAAAACTTTTCCAAACATTTTTTTAAGAGCCCCTGGCGCACAGTTTCTTTGTTTTCTCTTCAATGCAGGCCGTCAATTCTTCAAAAGACCTCTCGAACGCCAAAAGGCCTTCATCCAGCAATTTCAGGCACAGGACATTGACGTCCATGCCCGATGCCCTCAATTCCTCCAGGGCGCGCTGGGACGCGGCCACATCCTTAAAGACCGCCGCAGTCTTCAGCGTCCCGTGATCTAAAAACGCTTCCAGGGTCTTCTCCGGCAGGGTATTGACCGTAGGACGGACGATCAGTTCCGTGACGTATTTGATATCGCTGTAACAGGGATCCTTGGTCCCGGTCGAAGCCCACAGCACGCGCTGAACGCGGGCGCCTTTGGCTTCAAGTGTTTTGAAATCAGCGCCGGAAAAGGTCTGGCCGAACTTATGAAAAATGATCGCGCAATTGTGCACCGCGGCGCGCCCCTTCAAAGACGCTTTTTCCTCGCCCAGCCATTTGTCCACGGCCGTATCAATGCGGCTGACGAAAATGCTGGCCACCGAACGGACCTTGCTGACATCTCCGCCTTCCTGGGCAAAACGGCTTAATCCTTTGATATAACTCCAGGCCACCTGCTGGTATTGTTCAGCGGAAAAAATGAGGGTCGCGTTGACGTTAACGCCTTCGGCGATCAACTGTTCAACCACCAGACAGCCGTTTTTGGTGGCCGGGACCTTGATCATCACATTGGGCCGCGCCAATTTTTTCCAGAGACGCAGCCCTTCCATGAATTGCGCCTGGATTTCCCTGCCCAATTTCGGGTTGATCTCCAAACTGACATAACCGTCCAAACCTTTGGTCTCTGCATAGACCTCTTTAAAAAGGTCAGCGGCATCCTGAACGTCCTTGATGGTCAGATCGTCGTAGATCTCAAATGTGGACTTGCCGGCTTCCGCTAATTCTATGATACGGCTGTCATAATCGGCGCTGGACGTGACGGCCTGTTTGAAGATGGTTGGGTTGGACGTTTGCCCGCGCAGTCCCTGGTCAATGAGGGATTTGAGACGGCCGGAGGCGATCATAGAGCGGCTGATATTGTCGATCCAAAAACTCTGGCCGAGGGCCGCGATCTCGTGCATCTTTGTTTTAGGCATGATCATTTTCTTTTGATGACCTTTTTGACCGCTTCAATGATATTGACGTCCTTCAAACCGTAGTGCGCCTGCAACTGGGCAGGCGTACCGCTTTCGCCGAACGAGTCCTTGACCCCGATGATCTCCATGGGGGCCGGGGCATGCTCTGCTACAACTTCAGCGACGGCGCTACCCAAACCGCCGGCCATTTGATGCTCTTCCGCCGTGACAATGGCGCCCGTTTCCTTGACGGAAACGACAATGGCTTGGATATCAATGGGTTTGATGGTGTGCATGTTCACGACTTTAACGCTGATGCCCTCATGAAACAATTTTTCGGCCGCGGACAAGGCCTCGGACACCATGGCCCCGCAGGCAATGACCGTAACATCCTTACCCTTGCGCAGGACATTGGCTTTGCCGATGACAAACGGGTCTTCTTGTTTGGTGATGATGGGAAGCGGCGCGCGGCTGGTGCGCATATAAAAAGGGCCAGGCGTATTGGTGATGGCGCGGGTGGCTTTTTTGGCTTCAAGGACATCCGCGGGGCAGATGACCCTCATGTTGGGCAAAACCCGCATGATGGCAAAGTCCTCCAGGCACTGGGCGCTGGCCCCGTCTTCCCCGACGGTCACGCCGCCGTGCGAGCAGACCACCTTGACATTGCAATTGTTGTAGCAGATGTCCAGGCGGATCATGTCATAGGCGCGGTTGGTCAAAAACACGGCAAACGACGTGGCAAAGACGACGAAACCCTGGGTGCTTAAACCCGCGGCCGTGCCGATCACGTCCTGTTCCGCGATGCCGAGGTTAAAAAAACGTTCGGGGAATTCTTTCTTGAAATATTCCGCGCGGGTGGCGTCTTCCAGGTCGCCGGAAACCACGACAATGTTCTGATTGACGCGGCCCAAAGCCGTTATTTCTTCGCCGAAACCGTCACGGGTCGGGATGGGTTTTAATTCCATATTATTTTCCGCCAGAGGCGGATCCGCCTCCGGCGGACAATTCCTTTAATGCCTGGGCCAATTGCTCTTGATTAGGTGCCTTGCCGTGCCAGGCGCTTTTGCCTTCCATGAATGAAACGCCTTTGCCTTTGACCGTGTGGGCGATGATGACCGAAGGTTTGCCCTGGATGTCTTTGAGCGCGTCAAACGCCGCAACCAGGTCCTTGATGCTGTGCCCGTTGACCTCAAAAACATGCCAGCCGAACGAAGCCCATTTTTGACCCAGCGGCTCCAAATTTTTGATCTCATTGGTGGGGCCGTTCTCCTGCACCTTGTTGTAATCCACGATGGCGCAGACATGGTCAAGTTTGTAGTGGGCCGCGGTCATGGCCGCTTCCCACACCGACCCTTCCTGGATCTCGCCGTCGCCCAGGAGGCAATAGACCTTGAAATCCTTGCCGCGCATCCGGGCGCCCAAAGCAATGCCGTTGGCGAACGCAAGCCCATGCCCCAAAGACCCGGTGCTGAATTCAACGCCCGGGACCTTGGTATGCACGTGGCCCTGCAGACGGGCGCCGAACTTGCGGAATGTTTTTAATTCTTCTTTGGGGAAATAACCGAAATTGGCCAGCGTCACATAAACCACGGGGCTGACATGGCCTTTGGAAATGATGAGGCGGTCGCGGCCCTCCCATTTCGGATCAGACGGCTTATGGCTCATCTGATGCCCATAAAGGGTGAGCATGATCTCGACGCTGGACAAGGAACCGCCCGGATGGCCGGAACCGGCGCAGGCGAGGGTCTCTAAGATCTCATGGCGTATTTGAACGGCTTGACGTTCGAGGGAAACGATATCGAGCGGCTTTACAGACACGCAAAGAGTATATTCAAATCCATTTTGTTCGTCAAGACAAAAGCCTGCGCAGATGAACCTTGAACGCGGCCGGGTCAATGGGGACATTGGTCACGAAATCCGCGTGGGGACGGCCTTTGCGGTATTCGGGAACGTCTTTGGGTATGGCCAGATATCTGGTGATCAGGGACAGGTCAAAATCATAAAGGATGGTGCCGTGATGCAGGATATGATCCTTGCCCCGTTTCTGGGCATTGCCGGAGAATTTCTTTTCGCTGCCCGCTAAAACAATATCAGAAGTAGGCCGAAACAGGGCTTTGACCCCCAATGGCTCCAGGGCGGCAATGACCTTGGCGCTGATCCATTCATAGGACTTGCGCAGATCGTTGAGAACGGGATATTGTATTTTAGAAAGGACCAGCGCGTAGTTGAGGCAGCCGGGCCCCTGCACCACCGTGCCTCCGCCGGAAGCGCGGCGCAAAATGGGGATGCCATCAGCTTCGGCCTCTTTGAGGCGGACATCTTCTTCGATCTTCCCGATGCGGCCGACCACGATAAAAACGCGCGGGGATTCCCAAAAACGCACAACAGGCCCCGCCCCCTCCTTATCAGCTAAACGCAATAAATTCTCATCAAAATCAATATTTTGCCGGGGATCGGGGAATGAAACATCTTCAAAACGCATAAGATGTCTTCACGTCGCGCGCGGCCTTGACCTCATCAGGACGTGAGATCGGCATGGTCTTGGGAAGGTCTTTGAAGGCCCCGGGATCCAACTTGGATAAGGCGTCTGCGGCGATCATCTCATCGATAAAAGCGTCCATGGTCTGCTTGGACTCGGTTTCCGTGGGCTCGATCATGACCGCTTCGGGTACGCTGATGGGGAAATACACCGTCGGCGGATGGATGCCGCGGTCAATGAGGAATTTGGCAATGTCAATGGCGTGCACGCCGCGGCTGGCCTGGATGGACGCGGAAAAAACCGCTTCGTGCATGCACAGCTTGTCAAAACACAATTTATAGTATGGCTGAAGACGGCGCATGATGTAATTGGCATTGAGAACCGCGTGGTCGGCCGTTGCCTTGAGGCCTTCTTTGCCGAGCATCAGGAGATACGCGTAAGCCCTCAACAAAAGGGCAAAATTGCCGTAAAAAGCCGCGATGTATCCGATGGAATCAGGGTAGTCATAATCCAGGGCAAAGGTGCCGTCCTTGCGTTTGATGACCCGTGAAATGGGCAAAAACTTGGCGAGTTTGTCATTGACCCCGACAGGTCCGGCGCCCGGGCCTCCCCCGCCGTGCGGTGTCGTGAATGTCTTGTGCGTGTTGATATGCATCACGTCAAAACCCAAGTCCCCGGGCCGGCAGCGGCCCAGCAGTGCGTTCAAATTGGCCCCGTCATAATACATGATCCCGTCCACGGAATGGATGATCTTGGCAATTTCATCAATGTTGGATTCAAAAAGGCCGTAGGTGCTGGGGCAGGTCATCATCAGGCCCGCCACCTCGTCGTTGACAGCGCTTTTTAATTTTGCGATGTCCATTCCACCGTCTTTATTGGAAGGGATGGAAATGGTCTCGTATCCGGCGATGGCGGCGCTGGCCGGATTGGTGCCGTGGGCGGAATCCGGGATGATGACATATTTCTTCTTCTGGTTACCTTTGGCCTTATGATACGCGGCCATGAGCATAATGCCGGTCAATTCGCCGTGCGCGCCGGCCAGGGGCTGGAGCGTAAAATGCGAAAAGCCGGTCATTTCACACATCCATTGCTCAAGCTCGTAAAGGACCTCCAGGGCACCCTGGGTGAGCATTTCCCCACCCGCCAGTTGAGGCAGGAGCGGATGAAGGTCAGCGAAACCGGACAGACGCGACAGGGCCTCGGTGAACTTGGGGTTATACTTCATGGTGCAGGAGCCCAGCGGATAAAAATGGGTGTCGACGGAGAAATTCTTTTGAGACAAAAGGGTATAATGGCGCACGACATCCAGTTCCGATACCTCGGGCAAGGGCGCATCGTTGCCGCGGGCATACTTTTGCGGCACCTTGGCCTTAACCGGCACGTCGGAATCCGGAAACCTGAATCCCCTGCGGCCCTGAACGCTCTTTTCAAAAATTAATTTCATAACGTTTCTTCCAGCGCTTTAACGTACGCATCAATTTCCGCCTTCGTACGCTTTTCCGTGACAGCCACCAATAAATATTTCTCCATACCTTTATAGTAGCGCCCCAGCGGGAACCCGGCGGCGAAGCCCTTCTTGATCATGGCTCCGACGACATCAGAAGCATCCTTGGGCAGGCAGATGGTGAACTCGTTGAACGTCGGCGAAGAACGCTTGACCTCAACACCTTTGATCTTCGCTATTTCCTGTTTGGCGTATTCGGCCTTGTCTAAATTCAGCTGTGCCATTTCCTTCAAGCCCTGACGGCCGATCATGGACATGAAGATCGCCGCCTGCAAAGCGCACAAGGAAACATTGGTGCAAATGTTGGACGTGGCCTTTTCGCGGCGGATGTGCTGTTCGCGCGCCTGCAGGGTATTGACAAAACAGCGGCGCCCTTGGGTATCAACGGTTTCCCCGACGATGCGGCCGGGCATTTTGCGCATGTATTTCCCGCGCACGGTCATGAACCCCAGATACGGCCCGCCGAAATTCAGCGGCAATCCCAGGGACTGGCCTTCGCCGGTGACGATGTCCGCGCCCATGGCCCCGGGGGTCTTGAGCAATCCCAGCGACACCGGATAAACGCTGACAATGGCCAAGGCTCCGACGCTATGGGCCTTTTCAATAATATCGGTCAGGTCATCGATGGCGCCAAAAAAATTAGGGTTCTGCAGGATAACGGCCGCGGTGTTCCGGTCCAGGAGTTTTTCGATCTCGGGCCGGCTGCTTTGCCCGTGCACGACCGGCGTTTCTTCAAATTGATAATGCAAATGATGCGTGTAGGTCTTGAGAATTTTGCGGTAAATGGGGCTGACCCCGCCGTCCATGATGATCTTGGAACGGCCCGTGACGCCCATCGCCATCATCATGGCCTCATACAAGGCCGTGCCGCCGTCATACAAAGAGGCGTTGGACACGTCCATGCCCGTCAAAGCGCACATGGAACTCTGGTATTCAAACAGGGACTGCAGGGTGCCCTGCGCGCATTCGGGCTGATAGGGCGTATAGGCGGTGTAAAATTCCCCGCGTGACGTGAGCATGCCCACGGCCGAAGGAATGTAATGGTCGTAAAATCCGCCGCCCAAGAACGGCACCAGGTGCACGTTATTTTTTAAGGAAAGCCCGGTGACCTTGCGCACGACCTCATATTCGGAAAGCCCCTCGGGCAGATCAAAGGACTTCGGACGGTGTTTGGGCTTGATGTCCGCAAAAAGTCCGTCTATGGAAGGAACGCCGGCAATGTCCAGCATTTGCCGGACTTCGGCATCGGTATTGGTGATATAAGGGTTCACGGGGTCATTGCTCTATGGTTGTGAGGTAATTGCGGTAGTCCTCGGCCGTCATTAAGGAAGAGGCCTCTTCGGAGCTGGTGATCTCGATCTTGGCGATCCAGCCCTTTTCGTAACAGTCCTTGTTGATCAGGCCCGGATCGTCTTGCAGGGCGCGGTTGACCTCGGTCACCCGGCCGGACATGGGAGAAAAAATATCGCTGGCCGCCTTGACCGACTCAACAGAAACGAACTGCTCGAACTGTTCAACCTCCGTCCCTTCCTTGGGAAGTTCGATATAGGTGACGTCGCCCAGGGCGTTCTGGGCATAATCGGTGATGCCGACGGTGCCGGTATTGTCCTCAATATTGATCCACTCGTGGTCCTTGGTGTACAGATAATGGTCAATGATCTCAACAGCGCCGCTCATGTGACACTCCTATTTTCCCGATCATTTTTTTAAAGAGCCGTTCTTGTAAAACGGCCTGCGGGTCATCATGCCTTCGGTTTTGGTTTTATCATCCCCGAAAAGAATTTTCTTTTCAAGGACATTTTCCCCTTTTTCAACAAAGCCGATGCCGACCCCGGCATTCAGGCCCGCTGAAAATGTCCCGCTCGTCACTGTGCCGACGGCCCTGCCCTGTCCATTGTACAGCGTATGGCCGGCGCGCGGCGATTTGCGCGAACCGGAAACAAAATACCCGACCGTGCGGTGGTTGCCCGCCTCTTTTTGACGAAGGACCGCCTCTTTACCGATAAAATCCTTGTTTCCGTCAATGAACTTATCCAGTCCCGCCTCCAGAGGAGAAATATTCTCCTCCAATTCATGGCCATAAAGCGAATAACACATCTCAATACGCAAAACGTCGCGCACGCCCAGGCCGGTCGGCTTGACACCGGGGTCCTTTAAAATGCGGCGCCATATTTCAACGGCCTGTCCCCAGGGACAATAGATCTCATAGCCCAATTCGCCGGTATATCCGGTGCGGCTGACGATGCAGCGGATGCCGGCCACATCAAGGACCTCGAACCCGTAATAAGACAAACGCTCAATGCCGGGGACCAAAGGTTTCAAAACATCCCGCGATAAAGGGCCCTGCACGTCGATCTTCGCGGTCTCGAACGACGCGTCGCGAAACGGGGTGTTCCCGGATAAATGCGCTTTGACATGCGCGGCATCCTTGGCAATATTGGCCGCGTTGACCACCATCATCCATGCCTCGCCGGTCAGACGGTATACAATGCAATCGTCGATGACACCGCCCTGATCGTTGAGCATGACGCCGTAACGGCAGGTCAAAACCGGCATGTCCGCGATGGTCTGCGTGACGATCCGGTCCAGACCGCAGGCAACGGCGTCCCCGCAGATGATGAACTCCCCCATATGAGAGCAGTCAAAGATGGAACATCTCTTGCGGTTATCTTCCCACTCGGCCAAAATGCCCGCATATTGCAAAGGCATGTTCCAGCCGCCAAAAGTCACCATTTTGGCGCCAAGGGCGGCGTGTTCGCCGGCCAGAGGCGTATTATGAATAACTGTTTCGGTGGGCATAGTATCTGATGGTATAAGAATGGTATTTTTTAATCAAGATATTTTATTCCAAGAATTCCTTTGCCACGGGCCCGGGGAAGAATAAAATACATGAAGAAAGGAACTCACCATGTCGTTCAATGACTTTATGAACAAGGTCCGCCAATGGGACAACCGCACCGCCCAATGGATGATACGCCATTTTTATATCCTTTTCTTCGAGATCATCCTGGTGGTCCTATTCATCGGCGTGTTCGTCAACGCGCTCAAAGTGATCGACGTGGGCATCGACATCCATAAGAACGACATCATCGAACGCCTGCTGATGGTCCAATCGGTCAACACGCTTTTGATCGCGATCCTGTTGTTGTTCAACTCTTTCTGGCTTTTATACATCTTCGGCGGTTTGCTGCGGATCCGGAATCTGCTCAAGGACATTGATTTCAATTTAAGCCGGCGCAACGGCCCCCGCAACAAGAACGAATGACCCCGCAAATTAAAAATATTCCTGGCACATGTCCTTCAACTGCGTCAAAACCTTGTTCTTGATCTGGCCGGCCCTGCCCCAATGGATGGACTCTTCGGTATTTTGCAGATAATTCATCTTGGCCAGACCGATGGCGCCGGCAAAAACCGGAACATTGTTCAGGCCCTTGGCCCCGACGCCCATCCCAACCGGCAGATGGACCCGTTGCTCAACGCGTTCCATGAGCCCGGGCAATAAAGCCCCTCCCCCGACCATGACAATGCCGCCGTTGAGATCATGGACAAGGACGGACCCCTCGATCACCGTTTCCAGATGCGTCAGGAAATTCTCGATCTCCCAACCAACGGCATCGCAGACCGATTGGCGGCTGACCGGGACATACTCTGTGGCGCGCAGAACCAGGATGTCACCTGTTTCCGCCGACGGACCCGGCGCGGCAACGGCATGCAGGCGCTTGATCTCCTCGGCCTTTTCGATCGTCAGGCTCAAACGGTCCGCGAGGGTTTGGGTGACATACTGCCCTCCCCAGGGGATCAATTGGATATCGCGCAGCACGCCGTCCTTGAATAACAGGACATTGGTCAGCTTGGCGCCGATATCGACCAGAACGCACCCCCTGTCCTTAAGATTTTTATCCAACACCACTTCAGCGGCGGCATAGGAGGAACAGGACAGGCGGTCCACCTCGAAACCGGCCTGATGCACGGCCTGCACCACATTGCGCAAACGATTGGCCTTGGCGGCCAGGATCAAAATATTGGACTCAAGTTTGCGGCCGAAAAGCCCCGCGGGGTTCAATGCCGCGTTAACGTCATCCACCCTGTACATCTGGGGAAAATCGTGGATCGTTTCCTCGTCGATATCGACCCCCAGCAACCGGGCCTGGTGGTTGACCTTGCGGATGTCCGAAGGGCTGATGACCTTGGTGCCGGCGTCGATCAGGGGAATGACCGCGGCACTACGGTGCACGCTCAACGCGTCCGCACCTATTCCGACACGTAAGCTGCGGACCTCAACGGAAAATTTCCGGGCCACACTTTTAACGGCGGACTTGATGCATTGGGACAGGTCCTCCAGATCGCTGACAGACCCGTCCTTGAGCCCCATCGCGCGGGTTTGAAAAACCCCCAACAGCTCCAGGTTCTGTGCATCCTGCGCCTTGACCAGGGCGACCTTGAACTCACTGGCCCCCAGGTCCAAACCGCAAAAATATTTCAATCGCGCGACTCTCTTGAACATACGCTGTTATTTTGTCCTTTCCTCATCGGTCCCGGCGATGATGGGCTCGGCAAACCGCAGATCAACATACCGGGCCCGGGCCCATTCAACGTTCCTTTGGGCCAAAAGGACCTCAAACTTCTGCACTTTCAACGGAAAATGGTCCTGGTCCAGGATCACGCGCAGTCCGCCGTCGAGAATGAACTCGATCTTCGACGGGTTGGCGGCATCAACGGCTGTGATCTTAAGCAAGGCCGTGCGCGGATGGCCCTTGAACTCATTCAGGATGGCCACCACCGCCCGCAGGGACCTGGAAACGACAGGAGCGCCCAGGACCACCCTGGGCCTTAGAACAATGCCGTTGACGACAGGCAAGGACGGCTGCTGGGTATCCGCGTTATAAAGCGCGACCCCCGCGGTATCCACGAGTAAAAATTTATTTTTCCGGCGCACCTGTGCCACAACATCGCGCTTCTTGGCCAGGACCTTGATCTTGTCGGGAAACTGGCGGATGACCCGCAATTGCGCGATCTGCGGGTATTGCGCGCTCAACCGGGAATGCACTTTGCGGACATCCACCTTAAAAATATTGTGCCCCTTTAACCCGCGCAGGTCCCGGGCATCAATGAACCGGATCGACGCGTCAACCAGCACGTCCTTGACCGCAAACAGCGGCGATGTCGTCAAGAAATCCACGGTTTTGGCATACGCTGAAAAGACCACCAGGGCGATGAACAAAAAAACAATGGTCCGGATGACCGCAATGCCCGGGATGTTAATGTTTGACTTTTTTGCCATAGGCCAGGTCCAAAAGTTTTTCGCATACCCCCGCGAACGAATACCCGGCCTTGAAAGCGGCCTTGGGGAACAAGCTTGTTTCGGTGAATCCGGGAATGGTGTTGATCTCCAGAATATAAGGGTCACCCTTTTCATCCACGCGCAGATCCACCCGCGAGAAGGCCTCACACCCGAGGATATCATGGGCGGCCAAAGCGATCTGCCGGATACGTTGTGTCAGGGCCTGATCAATGTCCGCGGGAACGGTGTATTGGGTCAACCCTTTCTGGTATTTGGAGGTGAAATCAAAAAAAGCGGAAGGCGGACGGATCTCGACCAAGGGCAGGACCTCGCGGTCAAAAATACCCGCGGTGAATTCCCTCCCCTTGATGAACCGCTCAACGATCACGCGCCCACCGAACGACAAAGCGTCCTTGAAGGCCGATTCCCACTGGGAAGGATGGCGCACGATATAGACCCCGATGCTGGAGCCCTCGCACGCGGCCTTGACCACGAACGGCAAATTCTTGAGCGCGGCGAAAACATCCTTAAAAGTGACCGGGTCCCCGTCCGTGATGCAGACATGCGGCGGCACGGGAATGCCCGCCTGCTTGAACAGGGTTTGGGTTATGGTCTTATCAAACGCCAGACGGCTGGCGTCGGGGCCGCAGCCCGTATAAGGAATATCCATTTCTTCCAAAATGGACTGGATCACTCCATCCTCCCCCAAACGGCCGTGCAAGGCGATAAAGGCGATGTCCATAGCAGCGTCCCGCAGCAGCGTCCTGATGAGGCCCTGGTCGGAAACGTTGATGTCAACAGGCACGGCCTGATGGCCGGCTCCGGACAATGCAAGGGCGACCGCCCGTCCCGACCTTAAAGAAATTTCCCTTTCGGACGAATAGCCACCCATCAAAACGCCGATGGTCCCGAAACGTCCGCTCATACCAATGGCTCCCTGTGACTGACGGCACCGGTGCGCTCTCTGAGCGCCGCCAAAAACGGTTCACACAGATCCGTGATGTCCCCGGCGCCCAAAAAAAGCACCAGGTCCCCGGGCCGCGCAACACGGACAAGGGTTTCAATGATGGATCCTTTTTTGAGATACGAGGCCCTGCGGCCCAGAACGCAACGGACCCGCTCAAACAATTGCGAAGCGGTCGCGCCTTCATTGGGTTTCTCGCCGGCGGCATAAATATCGGTGAGGATCAATTCATCGGTGAGGTCCAAGCTGCGCGCGAACTCATCCAAAAGGAATTTGGTGCGCGAATAACGGTGCGGCTGGAACACCGTCAGCAAACGCCGGCCGGCAAAAAGGCGCGCCGCCTTCAGGGTGGCGGTGATCTCCGTCGGGTGATGGCCATAATCGTCCACCACCATGATATCACCGGCCTCGCCCTTGAACTGGAAGCGGCGTCTGACGCCGGAAAACGTTCTCAAGGTCCGCCGGATCACCGCAAGGTCAATGTTCAATTCAAGCCCGAGGGTGATGCAGGCCAAGGCATTGAGGACATTGTGTTCGCCGCCAACGGCAAGTTCAAAGTCCCCCAATTTCCCCTGGGGCGTCCGGCAGGAAAAACGGGAATGGAACCCGTCGGTGATGACATCGGTGGCCGTGACGTCAAAAGAGCGGTCAAAACCATACACCCGTGTCCGCGGCGCATGGGTTTTTGCCAGGCGGCGCAGGCGTTCGTCCTGCCCGCAGATGATCACTGTTCCCCCGGGGCGCGTGCATTGCATGAATTTGGCGTAAGCGCTCAAGATGCCGTCCCAATCCTTGTAATGGTCCACGTGCTCAAAATCCACATTGGTGATGATGGAAAAATGCGGCTTAAAATACAAAAATGTCCCATCGCTCTCATCCACCTCGGCCACAAAATACCTGCCCTCACCCAGATGCGCGTGATGATCGCTGCCCTTGACGATACCGCCGACGGCGGTGGTGGGGTTCAGACCCGCCTCAACCAACAGCAAGGCGACCATGGACGTGGTCGTGGTCTTGCCGTGGGCGCCGGCCACGGTGATCGCGGTCTGTTCATTGACCAATTGGGCCAGGACCTCGGCGCGGCGCAGCAGGGGGATCTTGCGGCTGACGGATTCAATACGTTCAGGATTGGCGATGGACACCGCCGAGGAGTAGACCACGAAATCGGGGCCCCGGACATTGCTGGCATGATGCCCGATGGTGATCTCGGCCCCGTTTTCTTTCAACCGGCCGGTCAGGTCGCTCGCTTTTAAGTCCGAACCGCTGACCTTATGTCCCTTGGCCAAAAGCAACGAGGCCAAAGCCCCCATGCCGATGCCGCCGATGCCGATCAGATGATAATGTTTGCGCATACCTTTAACCGCCCTGAAGGCGCCTCAACCACATGGCATTGAGATCTTCCAAACTCTTGATGTGTACATACGTTTGACGCAAGGCATCTTCAAAACGCGTGTTCTTCTTGAGTTCCCGGCAAAGTTTGTAAAAATGCTGCTCGTCAAATTCAGTGATCAGGAAATACACGGCGCTGGCCGCCTCGGCATAAAAAAGCTGGACGGTATTTTCATCCGTATCTCTATATAATCGCATATCCGCCAATCCAGTTAAAGGAATAAATTGACCTTTTTCAATGGCTTGGCGCACAGCGCGGTCAGAACCGAAACGTTTGGCCTTTTCCTGGTACATGGCCACCCCCTCCTCAAACCACAAAGGGACATCCGCGGACATGCCGACGAATTCGCGGAAGATGATATGCCCCAGCTCGTGGGGGAGCATGGAATCAAAAAACCCTTGCGCCGACGGGTAGGTCTTGATCACCTTTGCCTCCGCCAGGGCCGTTCCGTGGGACCAGCCGGCCTGTCCGCCGTTTAGGACATAATCCTCTTCGTCGCGGTAAATGTAAATGACCGCGCGTTTGTCCCACGACCAGCTCTGATAACGGCTGATCCCTAAATTGGCGGTGACCCTCCTGAAGTCCTCCTCCGCGGACGCCATCACGGTGTCCACGAAATCCTGCGGCACGTCCCTGTCATAGATGATGAAATTCTGCCCCTTTTGCTCTTCCCATTTCTGCGAAGACGGCGCGGCAAAAACATCCGACGTCAAAAACATACACAGAACGGTCAGTCCTACGCGGCCAACGACGTTCATAATTCCTCCAGGGCTTGGACCAAACGCTGCGGGGCGTCAGGCACAAAAATATTTTGGGTCCTGGCGCGCACGCCGATCGGCTGTGCGAGCATCTTCTCAACGGCCTGTTTCAACAATTCCGCAGTGCAATCTTTTTCTTCCAGCAAAACAGCCGCGCCAACGTCCGATAATACAGCCGCGTTATATTTTTGATGGCCGCCGGCAAAAGGATAAGGCACCAGGACCGACGGGAGCGCGAACGCCGCCAATTCACACACCGTGGCGGCGCCGGCGCGGGCAATGACCATGTCGGCAGCGGCATAGGCCTCCTCAACGGGGCTTAAAAAAGCGTAGGCCTTAACGCGAAGACCGGCCTTGCGGTATTTTGCGGCGTAAACAGGATGGTCATGCCTGCCGGTCATATGGATGGCCTGGACCTTTGTCCCCAGCAATACCAGCATTTCAAAAACCAGGGCATTCAAACGCTGACTCCCCTGGCTCCCTCCCAAAATTAAAATGACGGGACCGGCAGGGTCAAGGCCGAATTTAAGGCGTAATACTTCTTTTGGAACGAATGGGGCGTTCTGATGGCAGGGGCATCCGGTATGGACCGTTTTAGAAGCGCTGAAATACCATTTGCTGACGGAAAAAGTGACGGCGATGCGTTTGGCCATCAACGCCATCACGCGATTGGCTTTTCCCGGCACAACGTTCTGTTCGTGGATCATGAGCGGGATCCGCTCGGCCCATGCCGCGGCCGCGACGGGAAAAGACCCGTAGCCGCCAAAGCCCAGGACCTTGTCCGGACGGATGTCCCTGACGATCCGCCGGGCACGGCCAAAGGCCTTGGCCGTCCCCGCCATCCACGCGGCCAACCCCCAGGGCGTGCGCGCGCTCAAACCCGCGGCGTCAATGCGATGACAAACGAAGCCCTCGTCTTTGATCTTTGCCTCCCCCGCCGCCAAAGCGCCGGCAAAGACCACCTCATGCCCGCGCGCTCTCAAAACCAATGCGGTGCACAGGGCAGGGAACATATGCCCGCCGCTGCCGCCGGTCGCCAGTAATATTCTCACGATCGGTACTCCTGGACCTTGGAAATGTTCAATAAAATGCCTATGGCCGCCAGATGAAAGATCAGCGCCGACCCGCCGTAACTGATAAAGGGCAGCGGCAAACCCTTGGTCGGGAACGCGCCGATGCTCACCCCCGCGTTGACCACCGCCTGCAGGCCCAGCATCATGACGATGCCGGTGCCCAGGAAAAACCCGAAAGGATCATCGGCCTGACGGATGATCCGGGTGCCCAGCCAGATGAAAACCGCGAAAAGGATGATGACCGCCAGCGTCCCGATCAATCCCAATTCCTCGCCGATAATGGAGAGGATGAAATCCGTATGCGCCGCCGGCAGGTAAAATAATTTCTGCTGGCTGTGGCCCAGGCCCACGCCGAAAACACCGCCGGAACCCAGCGCGATCTGGGATTGCGTCAGCTGGAACCCGATGCCCTGGCTGTCCTGCCAGGGGTCCAAAAACGCGCTGATGCGCGCCATGCGGTAAGGCGCCTTGATGATCAGATACACGAGCACCGGGACGCTTAAAAAAGCGACCAGCCCCAAATGCCATAATCTCGCGCCGGCGATCAAAAGCATGCCCAGCATGACCACCGCGATCTCGACCGTGGTCCCCAGGTCCGGCTGTTTGACGGTCAGGACGCAAACAAGGCCCATGACCAGAATGGGCGGCACGAACCCTTTCCAAAAACTTTTGATGATCATCTGTTTGCGGCTTAAGAAATCAGCGGTGTAGACGATGACGGCCAGTTTGGCCAATTCCGAGGGCTGAAAGTTGAACATGCCGATCCTAAACCAGCGCCGGGCTCCGTAACTTTCCTTGCCGATGTACGGGATGAGGACCAGCACCAAAAGGACGATGCTCAACAGCAAAATGCGGCCGGCATACGGCTGGATGAGCCGGTAATCCACGGCCATCGCGGCCAGGCACATGCTCAAACCGATGAACAAAAACAACAGGTGGCGTTTCAGGTAATACAAACTGTCGTGATTGGTCTGCATGGCGTTCACACAGCTGGCGCTGTAGATCATGACAATGCCGATGCAGACAAGGGCCAGCACAACCATGGTCAGCGATGTCCTTGTTTCACGCATATCTTACGGAATTATAGGGACACAATACTTAATTCAACCATGAATAAACACAGGAATTAAGTTTTGTGTCCCCATAATTCATACCAATTGATTAACAATTTCCTTAAACATCCGCCCGCGGTGCTCGTAGTCGTTGAACATGTCAAAACTGGCGCACATGGGTGATAAAACCACGCAATCTCCGGTCTTGGCCGCGCGCCGGGCTGTTTCAACCGCTTCGGGCAAGGACCCGCAAACTTCAACGGGAACGACATCGGCAAATGTGGCGCGCAATAGTTCTTTGGTCTGCCCGATGACGACCATTTTTTTGACCCTGGCCTTGACGATATCCTTTAACAAAGAAAAATCCAGGTGTTTATCGCTGCCCCCGCAGATCATGACCATGGGTTTTTTCAAATGCGTCAGGGCCCAGCGGCCCGCTTCCGGTGTCGTGGACTTAGAATCATTGATGTAATCCACCCCGTCCAAAGCGCGCACCCATTCCTGGCGATGTTCAACCCCTTTGAATTCCGCGAAAACCTTCCGGGAGATCTCATCGGCAATACCCAGGGCCCGCGCCGCAGCCAACGCCGCCAAATGATTGGGGTTGTTGATATCCTTGGGCGCGACGGAATCGTTAAAAAACACAACATGGCTTTTTAAATGCCCCGCCATCTCCCTCAGTTCGGGCTGATCACCCAGGATCGCCGCATCATTCTCGTCCTGATCGGCAAAAAGTTTTGCCTTGGCGTCAAAATACTCCTGCGGGTCCTTGTGCCGGTCCAGATGGTTCCGGCTGAAATTCAGCCACACCCCGACGTGCGGTTTAAAATGTATGGTGGATTCCAATTGAAAAGAACTGATCTCCAAAACCACGGTATCCGACGGCTGCAGGTCCAGCACATGTTTGGAAAAAGGACTGCCGATATTGCCGCACAAACACACCCCGCGGCCAGCGGCCTTAAGAATGGCGGCGATCAGGGTGGATGTCGTGGTCTTGCCGTTACTGCCGGTCACCGCGATGATGGGGCACGGGCATAAACGGAACGCGAACTCAATTTCCCCCATCACCTCAACGCCCGCCGCCTGCGCCCAGCCAACGGCTTCAATGTCCCGGCGCACCCCCGGGCTTAAAACGATATAGTCGCTGTTTGCGATAAAGACCCTGGTATGCCCGCCGCATTCGATCTGGACCTGTTGCGGACTGGTCAGGCCGGACAATTCTTTTTCAACCGAGGCGCGGGGCTTGAACTCTGATATTTTTGCCGCCCCTCCCAGGCGCACGACGGCATTGGCCACGGCGATGCCGCTGCGGGCGGCCCCGATGACCGTCACTCTTTTGCCTTTGACGTTAAAAGCGGATAGGGTCATCTGATCTTAAGCGTGGTCAGTGTCAGTATGGCCAAAATGATGGCGCAGATCCAAAAGCGCACGATGATCTTGTTCTCGTTCCATCCGGACAATTGCAAATGATGATGAAAGGGGGACATTTTGAACAGGCGTTTGCCTGTCAATTTGAACGAGGCCACCTGCAGGATGACCGAGACCGCTTCCACCACGAACACGCCGCCCAGGACCACAAGCCAGACCTCCTTTTTAATGAGGATGGCGATCACCCCCAAACAGCCGCCCAGGGGCAAAGACCCCACATCGCCCATGAAGACGCTGGCCGGATGGCAATTGAACCACAAAAATCCCAGACTTGCCCCGACGATGGCAGCACAAAAGACCGTGAGTTCACCGGCGCCCGGCACATGCGGGATGAGCAAATATTCGCTCATCTGGAAATTGCCCGTGACATAACTGAGCGCGCCCAGCGTAAAGGCCACCATCAGCGTGCACCCGATGGCCAGGCCGTCCAGCCCGTCGGTGAGATTGACCGCGTTGGAAGCGCCGACAATGACGAGCACGACCCAAAACACAAAAAACGCGCCCAAATTAATGATCAGGTTCTTAAAGAACGGCACGTCCAGAAATGAAGAGGTCGCCGGATGCAAATAGAGATACACGCCGACAGCGGCGGCCAGTAACGCCTGCCCCAGCAATTTGGCGCGCGCGCTCATGCCGCGGCCCTTGGCCGGAACACCGGCCAATTTCATCGCATCATCAAGGCCGCCGATCACGGCCAGGCACAAACAGACAAAAGCGGTGAGCAAAATGAACGGATTGGTCAGGTTCCCCCACAACAGCACGGAGGCAAGGATGCTGCCGACGATGAACACCCCTCCCATGGTCGGGGTCCCTTCTTTCTTTTCCTGGAATTGGTCCAGGGCCGGGGCGTCATTGCGTTTGGCGATCTCGCGGATGCGTCTGTCTTTAAAAGAACGGATGAACAGGGGACCAAAAATGATGCACAGCAAAAAAGCCGTCACCCCTGCCATGCCTGTGCGGAAGGTGATGTAACGGAAAATATTAAAGGCCCCGGACAGGTGGATGAGATCCGACAAGAAATAAAACATGCACTATCCTTTCAACAAAGACCGGACGACTCCCTCCATTTTCATCCGGCGCGACCCCTTGACCAAAACAGCATCCCCATCGGCGAGGACCTTCCTTAATTTCGTCCCGGCGTCCTGAACGTCGTCGTAAGAAAAAACAGACATGTCCGGACGGACCGCGAGCGCGCCGCGGGCGATGTTCCGGGCCAACGGACCGACGGTGATCAGGACGTCAATACCGGCCTGCGCCGTCCTCTTGCCCGCGCTGCGGTGATAGGCGGCCGACCTTGTTCCCAATTCCAGCATGTCCGCCGCGACCAGGATCTTTTTGCCTCGGCCTTTCAAAGCGGACAACGTTTCAATGGCGCCGGCCATGGACACCGGGTTGGCATTATACGAATCATCGATCAGCCACCCCTTGCCCAAACGGATGAATTCCTGCCGGCCTTTGGGAAAATGAAAAGCGCTCAAGGCCTTTGCCGCCGCGCGCGCTGCGACGCCCAATAAACGTCCGCAGGCAAAAGCTGCCAATGCATTATACGCATTATTACGCCCGCAGGAACGCAGTTCAATTGTTTTTCCTTCTAAGATCAGGCGCAGGCGGCATCCTCTGACAACGCCGACATCTTTTGCCTGAAAACGCGCCTTGCCGTCAACGGCATAGGTGATCACGTTCAATCTTTTTTCCCGCGCGCACCGCGCTGCCAGCAAAGGATCATCCGCATTCAACACGATCTTACCCATGCGGGGCATGAACGATGTCATTTGCCATTTTTCCCTCAACACACCGTTGATGTCCTTGAGCCCTTCGAAGTGAGAGACGCCGATATTCGTAAAAACCGCGATATCCGGACGGACCATTTGCGCCAGCCACGGGATGTCCCCGGGCTGATTGGTGGCGCATTCCAGCACAGCCGCCTGATGGGATTTTTTAAGTTTCAGCAAGGTCATGGGCACGCCGATATGATTATTCTGCGTGCCCTCATTCTTAAGGACCGTATAGTTACGGCGCAGGACAGCGGCGATCATTTCCTTGGTCGTGGTCTTGCCCGCACTACCAGTAATGGCGAGAACCGGGATCTTAAAACGCATCCGGTGAAAACGCGCCAGATGCCCCAAAGCCAGGACCGTGTCCGCAACGCGGATGACAGCGGCATTTTTATTTTTGACCGCGACCGGTTTGGCAACGAGCACAACGCGAATGCCTTTGCCGACGACGTCGCGCACGAAATCATGCCCGTCGAAGGTGTCCCCTTTGATGGCGATGAAAAGGTCGCCTTTGCGCACACTACGGGAATCAATGGACACCCCGCGCACGCTCGCGCGCGCATCACCCTGCGTCAACTTCCCTCCCGTTGCTTCTATAATTTCTCTGACGGTGAACATTTCAAAAATTCCATCACGATCTCCCGCTCATTGAACGGGATGGTCTTGTCCTGAAATATCTGACGCTCCTCGTGTCCTTTGCCGGCGATGAGGACCAGGTCCCCGGTCCTGGCCATCTTCAGCGCCCTGCCGATGGCTTCGCGGCGGTCTACACAGGTCTCAAAATTTGTGCGGGTGAACCCCGCGGTGATCTGGTCAATGATCACCTGCGGGTCCTCGCTGCGGGGATTATCGCTGGTCACCACCGAATGGTCGGCGAGCAGACAGGCCACATGCCCCATCTTGGGTCTTTTGCCATGGTCACGGTCCCCGCCGCAGCCGAACACGACGATGACGCGCTTGGCCGTCACCGCTTTTAAGGCCCGCAGCACGTTGATCAGGCCATCCTCGGTATGGGCGTAATCAATGAATACAAAAAAATCCTGACCCGCATCCACCGGCTGCAGACGGCCGGGCACATTCTTTAAACCCTCAATGCCCTTCACGATCGTTTCCACGGCAAAATCCTGCGCAAGGGCGCAGGTGAATGCGGCTAAAATATTATAAACATTATGCCGGCCGATCATGCGGGTATGAACGGGAATTTTTCCGCCTGAAAAATGGATATCAAATTCCGTGCCGCTTAAAGCATAACGGATGTCCACGGCGCACACATCCGCTGGCGCGTCAATGGCATAGGTCCACACCCGGGCTTGGGTCAGGGTCTTCAAACGCCGGCCGTATTCGTCGTCGGCATTGATGATGACCGCGGCCTGGGGCGATAGGCGGGAAAATAACAGGGACTTAGCCCTGAAATAATCCGCCATGTCCGCGTGATAATCCAGATGGTCCTGCGTCAGGTTGGTGAACACCCCGACGGCAAAATCAATGCCGTCCAGACGCCCCTGGTCCAGCGCGTGCGACGAGGCCTCGATCACACAATAGGGCACGCCCTCTTGGACCAGACGCGCCAGATAGCGCTGGTTATCCAAATAGCCGGGCGTTGTGTTCTTTGACGGGAAAAACGTTGTGCCGATGCGGCTATTGATCGTGCCGACGACCCCGCATTTTTGTCCGGCGGCACGAAGGACGGACTCCAATAAATAGGTGATCGTCGTTTTGCCGTTGGTGCCGGTGATGCCGATGGTCTTGACCTGACCGCCGGGATGGCCATAAAATCTCGGCGTGACCCGGCGCAAGAATGCTTTTGTGTCCACGGTATCCAGGACGCACACGTCATCGGGAATGGTGTGATCTCCCAGCACACGCCCGGCCTGCTGTTTGACGATGGTCCGCGCGCCTTGCCTGACAGCCTCCCTGATGAAATCCGCGCCATTGACCTTGAACCCCGGCAGGGCGACAAAAAGCCCGTCGGGCATGCCTTCACGGGAGTCGCAGCTGATGCACCCTACGGGATACTGGGCGTAAGCCGGCGGAACATGGATCCCCGTCCCTTGCAATAGTTCACGCAGCAGCATCATTTGGACATACCCCGGGCATTCAAATATTTAAGGGCATCGGCCACCACTTCCTGAAAGACGGGTGCTGCCACCGATCCCCCGTAATACACGGGATGTGGATCGTCAAAAACAACGACCGCGGCCAGCCGCGGATCACCCACCGGCGCGAAACCGATGAAGGTCGCGTAAAAATGCGCGTGGGAATACGCGCCGTCCACCACCTTCTGGGCTGTCCCCGTCTTTCCACCGACCGTAACGCCCGGGATCTTGGCTTTTTTCCCCGTGCCATTGTCCACGGCCCCCTGCAGGATCGAACGCAAACGCAAGGATGTTTGCTGGGTCATGATCTTGTCCAGAATGACCGGCTTGCCTTCCTTAACGATCCGGCCCTTGGCGTCACGGACAGATCGAACGACATAAGGACGCATATAGATCCCGTTGTTGGCGATGGCCGCGATGGCCCCGGCCAATTGCAAGGCCGTCACCGTCACCTCCTGCCCGATGGGGACAGCGCCGATGGATGTTTTGGACCACAACCGCACGGGCTTTAAATAACCCTTGGCCTCGCCGGGCAGGTCGATGCCTGTCCTCATGCCGAAACGGAAATGATGCGCGTAATTATAAACGCGCCGGGGCCCCAGCCGCTGGGCCACCTTGACGGTGCCGATATTGCTGGAACGTTCAATGACCTGCCGGAACGTCAAAAGCCCCTCCGGCTCATGGTCGTGCAAAATATGATTGGCCACGCGGTAAGTGCCGCGCTCGCAGTTGATGACATCTGTTTCCTTGACCACTTCCTCCTGCAAGGCCGCGGCGGCCGTCACGATCTTAAACACAGACCCCGGTTCATAGGTGAACACGATGGCGCGGTTGACCCTGTTTTCCGTTGGGCTCTTGCCGGGCTCTTCCAGATTATAGGTGGGCCGGTTGGCAAATGCCAGGATTTCCCCGGTCCTGGGGTCCAGCACGATGATGCTGGCCCCCTTGGCATTGTATTTCCGGTACATGTTCTCCAGCGCCCGCTCGGCGATGAACTGGATGGTCTCATCAATGGTCAGGACCAGATCAAGCCCGTCCACAGGCGCGACATACCCTTTTTCCAGCAACAATTCCCTCTGGTGCGCGTCGCGCATAACGACCGAAGAGCCCTCCTGGCCCTTCAGATAACGGTCATAGTCGCGTTCCAGCCCCTCGAGGCCGGTATTATCCATACCGGCAAATCCGATCAGATGCGCGGCCAGGGTCTTGTTTGGATAAAAACGTTTGCTCTCTTTGACAAACCCTATGCCCGGCAATTTTGCCTCCTCGACGCGTTCATACACGTCCTGCGGCAGCTTGCGGACGATCCAAACAAAATATTTATCATTCTTGAGTTTCAAAAGCAAAAGGGCGGGATCCATTTTGATGATCCCCGCCAGACGCAGCATGATCGCGTCGCGGTCATGGCGCTTGTTTAGCACCCGCGCGTTGGCAAAAACTGAATAAACAGGCAGGTTAATGGCCAGGGGCCTCAAATTGCGGTCATAAATGGTCCCCCGGGTGGGCTCGAGGACGACACTGTGTTCATGCTGGCGCTGGGCAAGTCGGGCGAGGAAAGAAGAACGGAAGATCTGGATATAAAATAGGAAGACGACCGAATACAACAATCCTGCCAGCAGAACGATGAAGACAACGGCAAAACGAAGAGGATATTTACGCAGGTACAATTTCTCGATCCGTCCTTAATGGTCCCAGGCCCTGGCCTCCCGGGCGGACAAAACCAGGGTCATCACCCGGTCCTTGCCCATGAACTGCATGTTGCTGTCTTTTTCCAGAAGCCGGTTGCCCAAATTATTGGCGGATTTTAAAGCGAGGATCTGATGGGTCAGCGCGCCGTTGGTATCTAATAACTTATGGACGCTGGTCTGTTTGTCTTTGCCTTGATACGCCAGATCCACGATCTGTGTTTGCATGTTGATATACATGAGCGCGGTCACGGTCGCGAAAGACATGATCTGTATCCATGTTTTGAGCGTCATGCTAACCTCCGGATCGCCCTTAACCGGGCGCTACGGCTGCGCGCGTTGAGGGCGCATTCTTCCTGCGCCGGGCGCAGCGGTTTTTTTGTCAAAATTTCCGCCGTGCCCTGGGCGGCCTCGGCGCGGAATTTGTTCTTAACGATACGATCCTCCAGCGAATGGAACGCGATCACGCACAAGCGTCCACCCGGTTTTAAAGCACCACAGCAAGCGTCCAGGCCGCGTTCCAATGATCCCATCTCATCGTTGACCACGATGCGCAGCGCCTGGAATGTGCGCGTGGCCGGATGGATCTTCCCGCGGGTATAACCCTTGGGCAAAGACAGCAGGACACTCCGGGCCAGGTCCTGTGTTGTGGTGATCTTTGCTTCGGCGCGCCGGCGGATGATCGTTTTGGCGATGCGCCGGGAAAAACGTTCCTCGCCGAATTCCCAAATGACCTGCGCCAGCTTTTCTTCGGGCCACGTATTGACGATGTCCGCAGCCGTCAAATCCTGGTTTACATCCATGCGCATATCCAGAGGTCCGTCCTGTTGAAAACTCAAACCCCGCGCGCTGTCATCCAGCTGAAAACTGGATATGCCGAGGTCCAACAAAATACCATCGACAGCCGTCACCTGGACTTGGGCCAAAAAACGCAAGACGTCGCTGAAATTGCCCTTTAACAAATCAATCCTTAAGGATAATCCAGCCAACCGTTTTTCAGCCTCGGCCAGGGACGTGCTGTCGCGGTCAATACCGATCAAATGTCCTTGGGGACCCAACTGTCGGGCCATGAGCACGGCATGGCCAGCTAACCCCAAGGTCCCGTCCACCGCCGTGCCTCCTTCGGGAAGGGCCAAAAGGTCCATGACCTCCCGCGGCATGACCGGCGTGTGGGCTTTTATGTCAAATTCCACATGTTCTCCGCGGTCTTCTCAAACTCGGAGCTTGTCCTGTTAAAAAATGCCTGCCAGGTCGCGGTGTCCCAAATTTCAATGCGGTTGGAAACACCGATGACCACCGTATCTTTCTTGATGCCCGCAAAGGTCTTGAGGTAATCGGGGATGATGAAACGTCCCTGCCTGTCGGGGAGCACCTCGCAGGCCCCGGAAAAAAAGATCCGGTTGAAATTGCGGGCCTCCTGCTTGGTGAATGACAGGCCTTTGAATTTCTGTTCCTGGAGCTGCCACTCATGGTCGCTGAACATGAAAATGCATCTGTCCAGGCCGCGGGTGACATAAAACTTCTCAATATTGTTCTCACGGGCAATTTCGCGCATGCGCGCGGGCAGGATCAGGCGGCCTTTGTTGTCAATGCCGTGTATGTGTTCACCGTAAAACAAACAGGGCTCCTTTAGCCAGGCTCCATCCCGCTTCGCGGGATGTCGTAAATGGCCTTCGGCCACTTACTCCACTTTCCACCACTTTATTCCACTTGATGGCAAGTATAAAGGATAGCCCAAGGGTTGTCAATACACAAAATATCTTATGTTTATTAGAGAATGCTGCGGGCTTTGCGTTCGTCCGCGCCGATCTGGCGGACAAGGTCTTGCGGGGTCTTAAAGACGCGTTCGTTGCGGATCTTTTTTATAAAATGGACTTCGAGGGTCTGGCCGTAGAGGTTTTGGTTGAGGTCAAAAATATACACTTCCAAATGAACGGTCGGCTTTCTCTCCTTGAACGTGGGGCGCACGCCCAGATTGGCAACGCCGCGCCGTATTTCTCCTTTGACGTCCACCCGCACGGCATAAACACCATGAGGCGGTAAAATGTTGGGTCCCAAGCGCAAATTTGCCGTCGGATATCCCAATCTCCGGCCGCGGCCGCGGCTTTGCACCACGTCGGCCATGACTGAAAACGGCCTGCCCAACAAGCGTTGGGCCGCGCTCAATTTCCCCGACGCTATCAAGCCGCGCAAACGGGTGCTGCTGATGGGTTCGCCTCCGACTTTTAAAGGTGCCACTCCATGGGCAACATAACCATATTGTTCACCCAAACGCTTAAAAAGAGCGATGTCCCCGCGGCGGTCTTTGCCGAAACGAAAATCTTCCCCCACAAAAACCGCCTGGACGCCCAAACGCCCGACGAGAGCGCTGCGGATAAAGGTCTCGGGTCGGATGGCGGCAAAGGCCCGCGTGAAACGAATGACGATGCAGACCCTGACCCCGAGCGTTTCCAAAAGTTTGAACCGGTGGCGCAGAGAAACTAAATAATCGATCTTGGCGGACGAAGACAAAACATGGGCAGGATGAGGAAAAAAAGTAATGACAACCGGCACGGCTTTCCGGCGGCGGGCCTCTTTCACCATGGCCGCCAGCAGCATTTGATGGCCGCGGTGCACCCCGTCAAAAATACCGATGGCAACGCAGGAGCGTTTAATTTTGACCCGGCCAAGACCGGATATGACCTTCATTTAAGTCCTCAAGTTTGACCGCGTCCTTGATGTCAAAAGGCCCGACCTTGGTCCGCTCGATCTGGCTGATGCAGGCACCGCACCCAAGGACATCGCCCACATCTTCGGCCAATTGGCGGACATAGGTGCCCTTGGAACAGGCCATAAAAAATTCCACTTCTGGAAGGGCGAACGACAACAGCCGCACCTCGTCCACGCGCACCTTGCGGGCCGTGCGTTCAACGCTTTTGCCCTCGCGGGCGATCTTATAAAGCCGCTGGCCCTGATGCTTCACCGCGGAAACCATGGGCGGTTTTTGTTCAATGTCCCCCACGAAACCCCTGAAAACCTCTTCCACGCGCGAACGCGTGATCCCGGAAAACGGCTTTTCCTCAATGACCTGGCCCATGATATCAGCGGTGGTGGTCTTGGTGCCCAAACGCAAGGTGGCGCGGTAGGACTTGTCAAAAGCGACAAAACGGTCGAACAGCTTGGTGGACTTCCCCAAAAGCATCACCAGCACACCGGTGGCCAAAGGGTCCAGCGTCCCGGCATGCCCCACCCGGCGCATCTTGAATTTCCTGCGGATAAAGCCGACCACGTCGTGGGAGGTGATCCCCGGCGGTTTATTGACGACAATAACGCCTTCCATGTTCCCGCCTTTTTAAGCGCTTTTAAGCTGCTTCGCGCAAGCCGCCAATATTTTTTTCCGGGCGGTCAAAAGACCCGCGTGCACCTTGCACCCGGCGGCCTTGCGGTGGCCTCCCCCGTCGAATTGCTGGGCCAAGACCGCCACATCCATTTTGCCCTGACTGCGCAAATTCACCCTCGTCATCTTGGAATTCACTTCGTTCAGGATAATGACCGCTTCAATGCCTTTCACGTTCCTTAAAAAAGTAAAGACCTTCTCCTTGAGGTCAAACCCTTTGGAAAAAAGGTCCGCCGTGCGTTTGGGGATGGGCGCGCAATACACGCGGCCGCCCAAAACAAGTTCGGCCTCATAAATGAGTTTGGAAAAATGTTTCATGTCAGCGACGGGGATTCCGGGATAAAGTTTTTCATTCAAAAACGGCGCCTTTAAACCAAAAGCCATGAGTTCACCCGCGATGGCGTGGGTGCGGCTGCTTGTATTTTCATATTTGAACGAACCCGTGTCCGTCATGATGCCGGCATACAAAAGCAGGGCCATGTCCTTGTCCAAACGGACCTTCGCCCGCTCAAACAGGCCGAACAAAACTTCGCACGTTGAAGACGCCCTGGGGACAACACAGTTGACGGAACCAAAACGGTCGTTGGTCACATGATGGTCGATATTGATCACAGGTTTGCCTTTGACCAAAAGTTTTCTCACCCCGCCGATACGCTCAAGGTCTCCGCAGTCCAGGACAATGGCCGCCCCATAGTCAAACGGTTTAACGCTGGAGGCCTTTTTGAAAAGCCCGGCCTTGGGCAGGAATTTCAACCAATCAGGCAGATCGTTCTCGTTGACAACGACGGCGGACTTTTTCATTTTCTTAAGCGCCAGCACCATGGCTAAAACGGAAGCCGCGGCATCCGTGTCAGGGTTACAATGGCAGGTCACCAAAAACGTCTTGTGCCGGCGCACAACGCGCAGGACATCATCAAACGCTTTCATCAGCACCCTCCTCGCCGTTGGAACTCAATTTCTTGATCTCCTCCAGGGCCCGGTCGATCTGTTGGGCATGATGCACGGACTTATCATAGATGAACAGGAACTCCGGGGTGGCGCGCATGACCACGCGCTGGCTGATGAGTTTACGGATATACCCCCGGCAACTGTCAAGCCCCTCGGCCGCGTCCTTGATGTCCTCGGGGTCCTCGGACAGGGTGCTGAACTTGACCTTGGCGCGCTGAAGATCTTTGCTGACCTCAACGCCCATGATGGTGACGAAAGCGACGCGCGGGTCGTTCAAGTGCCCCAGCAGGATCATGTTGCCGAGCTCGCGTTTGATGGCTTCATTGACTTTTTCAATCCGTGACATGCGGTCTCCTTTGCGCGCCCCAGGCCTTAAGATATTCAAGGGCCGGCGCCGGGTCATCTTCTTTAAGGATCTTGTCCAATTCTTTGGAATATCTCTGGACTTTAAGGGCATCAACGGCCCCGGCGCGCACGGCCTCTTTGAGCAATTTCAATGTCCCGGGTACAACGGTAAAACGCAAGCGTCCCGCGAAACGCGCGGCCCGCAGGACCCGCGTGGGATCATCCATGAAACTTTTGTCGTGCAGGACGCGGATCTTTTTTGAACGCAGGTCAGCCCTGCCGTTGAAAGGGTCCCTGATCTTCCCCCATGCCGCGGCATTCAAGACGACGGCCATGGCGTTAATGGTAAAATCCCGGCGGAAAAGGTCGTCGCGCAGAACCGAGGCGGTCACCGACGGCAAAGCGCCGGGACGGGCATACGTTTCTTTGCGGGCCGTGGCAAAATCAACGGCACGCCCGTTGGGCAAAAACACGGTGGCGGTCTTGAACGCCGGATAACGGACTATTTTGGATCCCGCATGTTTGGCCGCGAACAATCCTGCGAGGCGCATCC
Organism: Candidatus Omnitrophota bacterium; assembly: GCA_030650275.1. Taxonomy (NCBI): domain Bacteria; kingdom Pseudomonadati; phylum Candidatus Omnitrophota; species Candidatus Omnitrophota bacterium. Next base: position 45,236 of record JAUSEK010000001.1, read on the forward strand.
CCTGGCCTTCAACGGTGATATCCAAATCAATGCTGGGGGCTTTCAACGCGAGATCGCGCACCGGCCCGCCGACCAGATACGCGCGCATCCCGCTTTCATCCGCCAGAACGCCTATCTGTCTCACCAATGCCAGCGACTTTTTGTCCAATCGTGATAACAAATTATCCCCTGGGATGAAACTGTTTGTGCACGCTCTTGAGCCGCTCTTTGTCCACGTGCGTGTAAATTTGCGTCGTGGCGATGTCCGCGTGGCCGAGCATTTCCTGCACAGAGCGCAGATCCGCGCCATGTTCCAGCAAATGGGTGGCGAAGGTATGCCTCAACGTGTGCGGCTTGATGTTCTTTTTGATGCCCGCCAGCCGCGCGTATTGCTTGATGATCTTCCAGGCCATGACCCGCGACATCTTTTTGCCCTGCTGGCTTAAGAAAAGCGCGTCGCTTTCCGTGGTTTTCAATGATCTGGGACGGATGTGTCCGCAATAATAGGCAATGGCTTCCCGCGCTTTCCTGCCGACGGGAATGATGCGCTCCTTGCTGCCTTTGCCGATGGCGCGCACAAAGCCGGCTTCCAAATTAACGCTGGCGACCTTCAGGTCCACCATTTCCGAAACGCGCATGCCGGAGGCGTAAAAAAGTTCCAGCATCGCGTAATCGCGTTTATGATTTTTTCCCTTGGTCTGCGCCGCCCGCAGGATCGCTTCCATCTCTTTTTGCGTCAATACCTCGGGGATCCGCGCCCATTGTTTGGGCGTATCCACCAGGGAAGTCGGATCTTCCTTAGCCAGGCCGTCGCGCACCAGAAAACGGTGGAACATTTTGACGGCGGCCAGGTTCCTGCAAATACTGGACGTGGAGAGGCCCGACTTCTTGAGTGTTTGCAAAAAACCGGTGATATGCTCCGAACGGACAGTGTCCGCATTTTTGACGCCCTGGCCGGCCAATAATTTTACATATTTTTCCAGGTCCAGCCGGTAGGCCGCAAGCGTGTTCTTTGCCAGACCGCGCTCAACGGAAATATAGTTGATGAATTCACCGATGAATTCCTTCATTGGATGGGAATGAAAGCCCCTTTGATCTTGTCAGCCCTTAACTTGTGGCGCAGCATGCGGTCAAAGGCGCGCAGATCACTGCGGATGCGGGAAACATTGCGCATCGCCGGAGGCACGCCCAAAGCGCTGTCGTAATAAGAAAGGACCTTAGCCAGCTCATCCAATTCCTGCTGTTGCTGCGGCACGACGAGTTTGCGCATTTCATCAATATGGCCGTAGATGGTCTTTAAAAGATACCTCTGCTGTTTGTCCGAACCGCCGCGTTCTTCCAGGGCGGTCCACATGTCCCTGTACCACGCTTTGATCAGGGCGTAATGCTGCTGGTAATTCTGTACCGGGTCTTTGTCCGCCGCCGGATATTCCTGGGGCTCCAGCACCGGGATAAAATCCTGGTCCGCCGACGCGTCCTTCTTTTTCTGACGGGTGAATTTCTTCCTTAACGGCTCGCAGGCGCTCAAAGAGATCGACGTTGCCACCAGGCAGGCGATCAACGCATACGCTTTAAACGCATCGGGTTTAACCATGCACCATCTCCTCAAATTGTTTTTGGTCCAGCACCGCAACGCCCAATTGCGCGGCCTTGTCTAATTTTGACCCGGGAGTGTTCCCGGCCACGACATAATCCGTGGCTTTGCTGACGGACGACATCACAAAAGCGCCCTGGGCCTCCACCATCTTTTGCGCCTGTGGGCGGGTGATACCGTTGAGCTCGCCGGTGAAAACGAATTTCTTGCCCTTCAGACGGTCCCCTGGCATTGCCCGCGGTTCTTTGAAATTAACACCCGCCGCCTCCAGTGAGCGCAGCAGGCGTTTGGCGCGGGTATTTTTAAAAAATTCTACCACGGATCTGGCAATGATGGGGCCGATTTCTTCGACGGTTTGCAGGTCGTCCTCTCCCGCGGCCATGAGCGACTTAAGGTCCTTGAAACGCGCGGCCAAAACTATGGCCGCTTTCTGCCCGACATTATCAACGCCCAGACCGAACAAAAATTTGGACAAAGGTTTTTTCTTGCTGGCCGCGATGGCCGCCAAAAGATTATCGGATTTTTTATCAGCGAAAAATTCAAGCCCCAGCAAATTTTTCTTCGTCAACCGGTAAAGCCCGGCAATATCCTTGACCAGGCCCTTGGCGACCAGCTGGACCACGACGGCTTCTCCCAATCCTTCAATATCCATGGCCTCACGGCCGGCAAAATGGATGAGCCCCCGCTCCACCTGCTGGGGACAGGCGGGATTGACACAGCGGTACGCCACATCTTCGGCCTTTTCCTTGACGATCTTTCCCTTGCACGACGGGCAGGTCTTAGGCGCGGTGATCACGTCTGAAGAAGACAATTTTTCAACAACCTTGATGACCTTGGGGATGACGTCCCCCGCGCGTTCCAACAAAACCCGGTCCCCCCTGGCCACGCCCAAACGCCTGATCTCGTCAAAATTATGCAGCGTTGCGCGGCTGATGGTGACCCCGGCCAAAGCCACGGGCTCAAGTTCGGCCACCGGCGTCAAAACGCCGGTACGCCCCACCTGGATGGTGATCTCCCTGACTATGGTCGTGGCCTGGTGCGCGGGAAATTTGAACGCCACGGCCCAGCGCGGACTTTTTAATGTTGTGCCCAAACGGGCCTGCTGCCGGAGATCGTTGACCTTCACCACCATGCCATCCACTTCATAAACCATGGCCGCGCGCCGGTGATAAAGTTCATCGCAAAAGGCGAGCACGTCTTGGATATTGTGGCACAAACGGTTGTGCGGATTGACGGGCAAACCATATTTGCTGACCTTTGACAAAAATTGCCATTGGTCCGCGTAGGGTTTTCCTCCCTCCAAAAGCCCGAACGAATGGACAAAAAATTTTAAATGACGGCCCGCGGATACCGCGGGGTCCAGAAGTTTTAAAGACCCGGCGGCGGCGTTGCGGGGATTGGCAAAAAGCACTTCGCCCTGTTCTTTACGCCGGTGGTTCAGGGCGTTGAGGTCTGCCTTGTCCATATACACTTCGCCGCGCACCTCCAGGATCCGTGGAACATCCCCCTCCAAACGCAAGGGAATGGAACGGATGGCCCTGGCATTATGGATGATGTTCTCGCCGGTCACACCGTCCCCGCGGGTGGCGGCCATCACCAGGGCCCCGCCTTCATACAACAGGGAACAACTGACCCCGTCGACCTTCGGTTCCACGGTCATGGTGAACGCTTCGCCTTCCAGCCCTTTGGATACACGGACATGCCAGGCCCTGATCTCGTCGGGAGAATATGTATTGTCCAAAGAAAGCATTTTGACACGGTGGACAACGGGGGGAAGATCACCGCTGACTTGCGCTCCCACCCTTTGCGTGGGTGAGAATGGGGACTTGAACTGCGGATATCGGGTTTCCAGATCGGAAAGTTCTTTTAAAAGCGTGTCGTATTCGGCATCAGCGAGGATGGGATCATCGAGGACATAATAGCGGTGGTCGTGCTCCTCAATGGTCTTGATCAGTTCGGCAATACGTTTTTGGGCCTTGGGGGGATGCATAAAAAAAGAAATAATAATGGTCGGGAAGGCGGGATTCGAACCCACGACCTCTTCGTCCCGAACGAAGCGCGCTAGCCAGCTGCGCTACTTCCCGATCATATATCTGATTATTTTAACATCCCGACGGTATTCCGTCAATCCTTTGTGGGGTGTTGCGCATCTCGTGCGCAAGCCTAACCTGCTCATTGCAAAAGATATGGGCGGTATCCGGACGCTTCCTTTGCGGTAAACGCCCATACGCCCTCCCGTCTAAATGTCCGTCATTTTAAATGTTTTTGGGGGAAATATTTTGTTCAACCGACCGGGGAAATCGGCTACTACACCTATATACTAATATAAAACCAGAACCTGTCAATTGTTCTTGTGACGCCATTTGTTCTTTCAACTTTCACTAACTCTAAAAGATCGTATTGAATTTATCTTTTCGTTTATTTTAAATGTATGCTCATCAAGATCGTTAACAAATTCCTCAATGCTATCTAATTCTTCATCTGTAAAGCTGCGGTGTTCATATCGCAACATTCCATTGATGAGTCCCAAGAGATCACTAAACCCATGTCTTTGATACGGCTCTAGCAACCTATCTTCGGCTTTTCTTTGCCAAAACATGTATGGGGGATTCTTTTTCTTGCTCAAGCTTATTTTTGCAGTACTTAACGCGTTGGTGAGGCGCCCGACCCTGAAAAGCACATAGAAAATAATGTAACTGACACAATAATATTCCTTGTCTCTGCTAAGTCGGGTGAGCAATGCTTGAACGAATAATTCTCCGTCTTTCTCATCCCTGAAAGATTTAAATAACTTAACTAATGCATCGCCGTTCTCAGACTGCACAGTTGCCCCTTGGGGATCATTTAATATTTCTTGCCGCTCTCCAGATTTACTACTCGTCCAACTATCCTGATAGATGCTTTTAATTTGTCTCCCTTGGCATAATGCGTATATACTACCCAACTCTCCTGATTGACGCCCGTATTTTTGATAACGACTAATTTCATCCTTAAGAGTAGCTGCCACTTTTCTTTCTATTTGATTTTGTAACTTATAGATTGCTTCCTCTGTTAATTTAATAGGTATAAATCTTTTCTTTTTATCTGATTTAAATTCAACGTTCTTTAGAATGCGTTTCTGTCCATATTGATCTACGAAAATTATGTCTGCTTTGAAATCCTTCCCTTCCTTGCAAAATGGTGGGCAAATCCAGAAATCTGCGTGTAGGTCGGTAGTCGCGCGTGGAGGAATAGGGTAGTCTCCGTGATATTCACTGTGCACATCTTTAAGCGATACATGTCCTTGATTTCTAGGCTTCTTGATGTAAACGTTTAAGATGCTAATCGGTTGGTCTGTTGGATTTGTTACGTACCAATAACCCACTATCTGCATGGCGGGTTTTTGATCACCGGTGCTCCCCATGTGCCACCAGTTAAATCTGTAATGAGGAAGGATGATTGGACGGTTTAGCCAATGCCTTATCCATGGGAATATGGCCCCTAATTTCTCCAATATACTGTTCAGCGATGCCAAAGATTGACTGAGTATTCGAGCCCAAAACTTTACATCGCTATCTGTGTTTAAGTTATTATTTTGAGTCATTCCGCCTTTAGTTCTTTGAACCGTTTCCAGGTATCTTATTTATTCGCTAATGATTCTGATGAAATGTACCCATTATGCCAGAAACAAAAACCCTCCGCAATTCATTAAAATCGCATGGGTTTATATACAAATAGCCTCAAATCTAATTCAAATTCTGTCCTCCCAAGTACCGGTTCTGCCTCCATTGCCTAACATTGAATTGTTCAAAAATAAATCCTCCCCGTCCTTACCCTATTCTCTCCTCTCCCATGTCGCAAGGGGTAGTTCAAGACCCCACTCACTCATAAAAAACTTATAGTAGAGTGTGTGGGGTCTTGAACGGTTTTGAGCGCTTTTGCCCAAAAACCCCGTGCAAATGGGAGAAAAAAGGGCACAAATTAGGCACAGATTTGTGCCTGATCTGTGCCCAAACTTGCGCCCTTGTTTGTGCCTAATCTGTGTCTATTTTAGACTATAGCTCAAAGAAATAGTACCTACGATTATCTTTTTACATAACGAATTAGTAGGCCAACCCTTCTCCAGTCCGTATTTGAAGGTTAAGCGCCACACTTGTTGTTAAACAAGCAGAAACAAGCACTACGAGTACCTTTATACGCAACCTGGCCTTTACACGGCTCACCACCTCTATGCCACAGTTCAGTTGAGGATTTTGCATGTTGCCCTCTCCTTTCCCGGACTGCGGAAGGGTTGGCGCTTGGCGATGTGCCATTTATAGAATTTTAATGTTGTGAAAAGGGCTTTTGTCGAATTTCGAACCCGATGTCGGACATACGCAACGAAAATGCAATTCTTAGGGCTTTATCATCTGTTTTGTTTTTTGGATAACCTGGCTGACAAAAGCAATATAATCATCCGCTTCTTTCTTGGTGATCGTGCCGCCGGCATCGTAAAGGTCTTTATTACGCTTCATCCGCATGGCATTGCCAACCGTAAAGACATCTGGATCGCCTAGAATTTCACTCAACTTAAGTAATATCTTAACATGATGCCCGGTCACGCTCCTGACCTTAACCCCGCCCTTCTTTGCCAAAATAGCCATGCCGATCTTGATCAATGCCTGATAACAATAGGTAAATTGGACTTCCCTAAAATGGTCTTTCTGGGCAATATCCAGATCACGCATGGCGCTTTCAACATAACGGTCAATTTGGGCCGCCGTAAATTTAAACTTCTGAAAGAACTCCTGTTCAAATGAGATCATATGATCCTCACGGTTTTCTTGGATTCAATAGACTTTAAAAACGGATCCTTCCCTTTTTTATCATTGTACTCCTGAAGCGACATACTGACGGCATTAATGTCTCTTTGGGTAGACTTTTGCACCTGTGCAACCGCCTTTTGAAGTTCTACGGTACTATGATCTCCAACAACCAAAAAATCAATGTCGCTATGGGAATCCATCTTCTCCTGGGCATAGGAACCAAAAATAACGGCTTTTTTAATACCAGAAATAGTGCCAAGTGAAGTCTTTAATACCTGCTCCAGACCAATGGTCTTTAAAACGATGTTTTTATACTCCTTTAACAACGGAAAGCTCTTATTTAACGAATAATACCGCTGTTTGCCCTGCCAGCGGCTTTTTAAGAGGCCCTCTTTTTCAAGGACGATCAGTTTACGGGTCAAATTACCGCTCTCTGTATGGAGGATCCGGGCTAGGTCATTGACATAAACCTCAAACCCTTGTTGCAGCATGAAATAATTGAGGATTTGTTGAGAAACTTTAGAGCGCAGGCTGATCATAGGAATTGCCTCACTGTGTTGATTTACAGTGATTACTGTAAATTATTACAGCAATGGAGTCAATATTTTTATCAATTTTTGGTATCCCAAAGACATCTAACTTATTTATGCACAAAACAACAAATAAATATGCACAGATCGACATAATCTTTTGCACAAATCGATATGGTTTTTGGTGTCCAAAAAGTGTCCAAGTTTAATGCAGATTGGTTAAAACTGAATAAAAATGATTAAAAAGGTCTCGCTTTAGGACAAGTTTTCATACCTCTTTGATCCCGAGGCCGATCTCGGCTTCGGCGACAAGTTTGTCCCCCACCCTGACCTCGGCGCGGATGATGCCGGTCTTGGGTAAAAGTTTCACGGAAGAGACCTCAATGCGCAACTGGTCACCGGGGACCACGGGATGGTGAAAACGCGCATCGATCTTGGCCAGATGATAAACCAGGTCCTTGCCCTGCAAATCTTTACTGTAATAAAAATAGACGCAACCCGCCTGGGTCATGGCTTCAATGATCAGCACGCCGGGCATGATCTTTTCACCCGGGAAATGCCCCTGAAAAAATTGTTCATTGATCGAAACGTTCTTCACAGCGGTCAACTTCTGATCGGGGACGCACTCAACGACCTTGTCGATCATCAGGAACGGATAACGATGAGGGATTATTTTCTGGATCTCTAAAATATCTAAAATCATATTTTTCTCTCCTTACAGGACCCCGCCGCTTGCCGCTAACGGCAGGCGGGGCTTCTGTTTAAAATATATTTTGCCAGAACATCCGTCTCAACATTCACCAGGTCCCCCGCCTTCTTACGGGCCAGTGTCGTCACGGCCAGCGTATAGGGAATTAAATAAACACTGAAATCCGACGCCCCCACCTTGCCGACGGTCAAACTGATCCCGTCGACGGCCACAGACCCTTTAGGCGCCAGATATTTACGATTCGTTTTAGAAATACTGATGGTCAGCGCCACCCAATTCTTGGCGCGCTCAACGCGTTTGACCACGGCCGCCTCGTCCACGTGGCCGGTGACAAAATGCCCGCCCAAACGGCCGTCGGACTTTAACGCCAGTTCCAAATTGACCTTGCCGCCGGTCTTAAGGTCTTTGAGCGCGGTGTTGGCTATGGTCTCGCGCATCGCGTCAAAAGAAATGACGGTCCCTTTTTTACGCGACGCGGTCAGGCAAACACCGTTGAGCGCCACACTATCACCCAAACGTACGTCTTTGGCCAAAGGCCCGGCGTCCACGGACAAGGCCATCAAATTGGCTTTTGTCCCCATGGCCTTGATCGTTCCCGCGTGTTGAATGATCCCGGTGAACACTACAAATACCCCTCGATCAAAATATCTTCGCCGATCTTGCCGGCGGAAACGCGCTTCAATGCAACGGCCTCATCCAGACGCCTGACGCGCAATCCCCGGACGGCATCCAGGCCCTCTCCCATGATCCTGAGGGCGACATACACCATCATTTTGTCCACCAAGCCCTCTTTGAGCGCGGCGCCGACCAAGGCCGCGCCCCCTTCGATCAACATAGCAGTTATTTCCCGCTGGGCAAGGATTTTCAAAGCCCGGCGCAGGTCCACCCTGCCTCCTTTGGCCGGCACAACGATGATCTCGGCTTTGCGGCCTAATGATTTTATCCTGCGCGCCGAAGCCCTCTGCGTGGTCAATATCAAAACATCTTCCCTGCGCGTGCCTTTAAAAAGTTTGGCATCGGCCGGTGTTTTCAAGTCCGAATCAAAAATAATTTTTTTCAAACGTTTAGCGGGGAAAGAATTCAAGGCCGGGTCATCTTTGAGCACCGTATTGACCCCCACGGCAATGGCATCAAAACCGAAACGCATGCAACGGGCCAGATCGCGGCTGGCCTTGGACGTGATCCATTTGGATTCGCCGCTTAAGGTCGCTGTCTTGCCGTCCAGAGTTTGCGCGGTCTTGGCGGTAACGAACGGCATGCGCTTGCTGATCCATTGATTGAATGCCTCATTCATGCGCGTCAGTTCTTCTTGCAAGAACCCGGCCTTAACGCTGATGCCGGCCTTGCGCAAGATCTGAATGGACTTGCCGCTCATCAAAGGATTGGGGTCCAAAACGCCGATATAAACCTTGCGGATGCCGGCGCGGATGATGGCATCAGTGCATGGCGATGTACGGCCATAATGAGAACAGGGCTCCAGCGTCACGTACAAAACAGCGCCTTTGGCTTTGGCCCCGATTTTCTTCAAGGCCATGGCCTCGGCGTGGTCAGCCCCGCAGGCCGCGTGCCATCCCTCGGCAATGACCTTGCCGTTCTTGACGACGAGGGCGCCGACCATCGGGTTAGGCGAAGTCCTGCCCCAGCCCTTCATGGCCAATTCGTACGCGCGGTGCATGTAAAATAAATGATCATTCATAAATCAAGCACATCTCGCCTTCATTTGCTCAACGGTTGCATAAGGTACCGAGGCCTTGCCGACATAGGTGTGGGATTTGGCTGACCCGTGCGCGTCGGAGCCGCCGGTCATCACCAGATCGTATTTCTTGGCTATCTTTTCATAAAATTTTGTGACCGTGTCCGTGGTATTGGGATAATACACCTCAAGGCCGCCCAAGCCAGCCTTGACCATGGGCGAAATGAGTTCGTCTTTTTGCGTGAGCATAGGATGGGCCATGACCGCGATGCCTCCGCTTTGGCGGATGAGATCAATGGCCTCAAAGGGCGTCTGTTTGTATTTAGGTGCCCAGCCCGGGCAGCCTTCGGATAAATATTTTTTGAAAGCGTCTTTGAACGACGACACCCATCCCTTTTGGTGCAGCAGCAAAGCCAGATGCGCCCGGCCGACAGCCCTGCTTTTGGTGAGCGCGCAAACTTCCTCGAATGTGATATTGTCGATGCCCACGGTTTTCAAATTGAGCAACATCTGTTTCATGCGCGCCACACGGGCGTCCAAAAATGTGTCCAGACGATCGAACAAAGGGCCCTTGGCATAGTCAATGAAATATCCCAGAATATGCACGTCCTTGCCCTCGATCTCGGAAGACAATTCAATGCCCGGGACGACCTCAAGCCCCGAGGGATTGGCCGCTGTGATGGCGGGTGCGACCCCTTCAGTAATATCATGGTCGGTGATGGCAATGCAGGCAAGCCCGGCTTTCAGCGCGTCGGCGACGACTTCCTCGGGGGAAGAGGTCCCGTCGGAATAATAGGTGTGCATGTGAAGGTCGGCAAGGGCGGGCAGGGCTTCCATGAGTTTAGGGCTCATGAACGATCTCTTTTTTATGGATCTTGTCGAGGATGCCGTTGACGAATTTGCTGGATTCCAGGTCGCCGTATTTCTTGGCGAGTTCAACCGCTTCGTTGATGGCAACCTTGGGCGGAATGTCCGTGGTGTATTTGAGCTCAAAAAGCCCCATGCGCAAAATGTTGCGGTCAATGATGGCCATGCGCGTCAACTGCCAGTTGGTGGCGTATTCGGAAATTTTGCCGTCAATGTCCTTCAGGTTTTCGCGCACGCCCCCGGCCAGACGTTGGGCATAACCCATGACCTCCCCGTCTTTGTTGGGCTCCTGGCCCCAATAATCACCCAGAGAGTCCTCCAAAGACCGGCGGGTCAGCTCGATCTGGTAAAGGATCTTTAAAGCGTGTTCACGGGCCAGGGTGCGACGTCTCATAGAAAGAGCGCTAAACCTTTTTTAATAAATTGACCATCTGCAAAGCCGCCCGGGCCGCGTCCCTGCCTTTATTCGGACCGCCCTTGCTTTGGGCGCGTTTCTGGGCCTGGTCAACGGTGTCCGCGGTCAAAATGCCCATGATCACCGGTTTTCCCGCCGTCAAAGAGGCCTCCATGATGCCGCGCACACCTTCATTGGCGATCACCTCAAAATGATATGTTTCCCCGCGGATGACCGCGCCCAGACAGATGACGGCGTCCACGTTCTTTTTCTTGGCCAGTTTCAAAGCCGTCAAAGGAATTTCAAAAGTTCCGGGCACCCACACCGTCGTGATCTGGTCTTCTTTAAGACCGGAATGTTTGAGTTCCATCCAGCAGGCGTTCACAAGCGCCTTGGTGATGAAATCATTGAAACACGACGCGACAATGGCAATGCGGACCTTCTTTTTCACAAAATATGCCCCAACTTGTCTTTCTTGGCCTTCAGGTATTGCTCGTTTTGGGGATTATGCGGGATCTTGATGGGGATCCGCTCGACGACCGTAAGCCCGTATCCTTCCAGACCCACGATCTTGCGGGGATTATTGGTCAATAACCGGATCTGGCGGACCCCCAGGTCAACGAGGATCTGCGCGCCGATGCCGTAATCACGCAGATCGGGGGCGAAGCCCAGGGCCTGATTGGCCTCGACCGTGTCCATGCCGTCATCCTGCAGATTGTAGGCCTTCATTTTATTGACCAGGCCGATGCCCCGGCCTTCATGATGGCGGATATAAAGCACAACACCCGTGCCGATCTCGGCAATGGCTTTCATGGCGCTTTTGAGCTGGCTGTTGCAGTCACAACGCAAAGACCCGAACACGTCTCCGGTCAGGCATTCGCTCTGGGCCCGCACCAAGACCGGCTTGGTCCCGTCGATGTCCCCCCTGACCATGGCGATGTGCAGGACATTGTCCACCAGGGACTGGTAAGCGACCATCTTGAATTCCCCAAACTCCGTCGGTAAATTCGCCTCTTCCACCCGCTCGACGAGTTTTTCGGTCTTGCGGCGGTATTCGATCAAGCTGTCGATGGTGCAGATCTTCAAATTGCTTTTGCGGGCGAAGGTGACCAGGTCATTGGTCCGGGCCATGGTGCCGTCTTCGTTCATGATCTCGCAGATGACCCCGGCCGGATAAAGGCCGGCCAAACGCATCAGGTCCACCGATGCCTCGGTGTGCCCGGCGCGCACCAGCACCCCGCCCCGGCGGGCGCGCAGCGGGAACAAATGCCCGGGGGTCACAAGGTCTGACGGTTTGGATTTGGGGTCAATGAGGACCCCGACGGTCTTGGCGCGGTCAGCGGCGGAAATACCCGTGGTGACGCCGAAAGCCGCGTCCACGGAAATGGTCCACGCGGTATTGCATTTTTGATGCTGATCGTTCAATTCATCCTTCATCGGATGAAGACCGAGTTCATTGAGCCGGCTGTCCTCCATGGGCACACAGATGAGCCCCCTGGCCTCCTTGGCCATGAAATTGATGGCATTGGGGGTGATGAATTGGGCGGCAACGAGCACGTCCCCTTCGTTCTCGCGGCCCTCATCGTCCATGACAATGACCATGCGGCCTGCTTTAAGATCTTCCACAATTTCCGGAATAGTGTTAAACATGGGGTCAAGTATATTCTAAATATTATTCCTTGTCAATCCCTTTGTCCCGCCCTATAATAAAACAAGTTTTTCATAAACCTATTGTTTCTAATGACATGCGACTTTCTAGAAAAATAGCTTCCCTGCTTTTGCGCCAAAAAAAGACCCTGTCTGCCGCGGAATCCTGCACCGGCGGCCTTTTGGCCCATACCCTGACCAATATTCCCGGCTCTTCCGCATTTTTCCATCTGGGGATCATCGCCTACGATGATGCCGCGAAGATCAAATTATTAAAAGTACCGGCCAAAACCCTGGGCGTCCATGGCGCGGTCAGCCAACCCGCGGCCCGGCTCATGGCCCAAAACGTCCGCAAGATCCTTAAAACCGACTTAGGGGTAGGCATCACCGGCATTGCCGGCCCATCAGGGGGAAACAAAGCCAAACCGGTTGGCCTGACCTATATCGCTGTCAGCGACGGGAAAACAACCGTATGCAGGGCATTCCGCTTTCATGGCACGCGCGTAAACAATAAAAACAGGGCTGTCCGGGCCGCCTTGCGCCTGGTCCTCAAAAAGGTCAAAGGTCAAAGCTGAAAGGTCAAAGGATGGATATCGCCAATCGTCTCAAACGCTGTTTCAAGCCCCGTTTTGCCGTCATTTATCCTTTCGGCGTTTTCGTCCTCTTTTTCTGTTCTTCGGATGAGCATTCCTTAAAAAACGGGATCGGTTATATCATTGCCGGGGCTTTGCTGCGGCTATGGTCCAATGGTTATGCCATCAAAAATGACCGCCTGACCACATCCGGCCCCTATGCTTTTGTCCGCAATCCCCTGTATTTAGGAACACTCCTCATCGCTTTGGGGTTGACCATCGTATTAAAAATGGACCTGGCGATGACGGTCCTCTTTTTAGCGGTCCTAGGATGGGTCTACAGCAAAACCATTCGTGGGGAAGAAAGAATGCTGGCGGCAAAATTCGGGGAGGAATACAAAAAATATTGTTCAAAGATACCGGCCCTGGTCCCTTCCCTGGTCCCCTACATCCCGGGAGAGAAATGGCCGTTTCGCATCCAGCGGCTGATCGACAGCAAAGAACACAAACCGGTGTTCTGGCTCATCATCCTCCTCATTGTCTTCCACCTCAAGACCCGCCTGCTCCTCGAGCATAAGCCCATGACCGCAAAGACATGGGCCTGGGTCGCGTTAGGCCTCGTCCTGATCTGCCTGGACATTCTCTACGAATTCAACAAGAAAAAGATCCACGCCAAATAAAAATCCCGCCCTGCCTCAGGCGGAACGGGATTTTTAATTAAGGTTACGGTGGGTGTCCCCGAAATTAGCGGGAGCGGAGTTTGGACAATAGGCGCAGGATCTCCATGTACAGCCAGACCAGGGTGACCATGAGCGCGAAAGCGCCGTACCACTCCATATACCTTTCCAGGCCCTGATGACTGCCCCGCTCGATCATGTCAAAATCCAGGATCAAAGACATGGACGCGATGCCGACCACGAATAAACTGAATGCAATGCCCAAAGGCCCGCTGCCGTTAAGAAATCCCGGAGGAGCGATGTGGAAAAACCCCGCCGCCATGACGGCTAAATAAAAGATCATGATCCCGCCCATGGCGATCATGAGGCCTTTGCGCAAACCCGGTGTCGCTTGCAGGAACCCTGTTTTATATCCCATCAGCATGGCCAGCATCACGCCGAACGTCAATCCTACGGCCTGCACGACAATGCCCGGATAGGAACGCTCGAAATACGCGGACAACACGCCCAGCACAAGGCCTTCGCAAGCCGCGTACAAAGGCGCTGACACCGACGACCATTGCGGCTTAAAACACGTGGCTATGGCCAGGACAAACCCGACGAACAAGCCGACCACCATGACCGTGCCTGCCCATCCGGCGCTGGCCGGGTTAACGGCCTTGGACCAGGCCCAAAATGCCGTTGCCATCAAGACGAGCAAAAGAATAAGGGCCTTGTTGACCGTGCCCTGAACGGTCATGGTCTGCCCCGACCCTACAACGGCACGGGCATTGTCAAAAACCTTGCTGTTCAATGTCGGATTACTGCTTTCCATCTCACACCTCCATTAATTATTAAATTGTCCCTGCCCATCGTAAGGCGATGTGCATGATGATATTCGTGTAGATCCCGGCCATCACATCATCCAGCATGATCCCCCAACCGCCGGGCCTGGCCTCCAGCCGGTTAATAGGGTATATTTTAAACATATCGAACGCCCGAAACAAGAAAAAAACGCTGATCGCGACCGGCCAGGTCACCGGCCAGGCCATGGGCAGTCCTGCTAAAGCCACCAGAACACCGACGACCTCGTCCAAAACAACAATGCCGGGGTCTTTTTGTTTCAACATTTTTTCCACGCGGCCGCAAACAGGAACACCAACCGCAAAAAGCACAAACACAACAACGGCATAAGCCCATGGATGCCCCTGCAAGGCAAAAGCCAGGGCAATTCCCGCCGCGGTCGCGGCCGTGCCCGGAGCGATGGGAAAATATCCGATGCCGAAAAACGTGGCTATGATCTTTGCGAATCGGTCCATTGATTTTTAAAATACGCGGCGCCGGAGCCGACGGTCAAAAAAACGGTAATAACCATTAAAAAATTGATGACCCCCTGCCACAGAGGCTGGATCTGAAAGAACCACGCGGCTGTCCACGGGCTTTCCTCGGCGATCAAAAACAAGAGGACAACGGAAATGCTGATGATCTGAAAAACGGTCTTGATCTTACCCGCCTTTTCCGCGGCCAGCACCTGGCCCCGGCTCATGGCCCGCAAACGCGACGCGGTCACGCAAATTTCCCGAACAGCGATCAGGACAACCATCCACGCCTCCACCATGCCCGTATAGGTCAGAACAAAAAAAACAGACAGGATCAGGACCTTGTCGGCGATGGGGTCCATGATCTTGCCGAAATCACTGGTCAAGCCGCTCTTCTTCGCCAAATGCCCGTCGTAAAAATCCGTCAATGCCGCGCCCGCGAACAAAACAGCCGCGGCCACGTAAGCGGCCAGCGAATACTGGCAAAGCAGCCACACGATCAGGGCCGCAAAGACCAGACGCGAAAGGGTCAGGATATTAGGCAGGGTCATCGCACGACTCCAGCCAGGTCATATTCATAGGCATCGGTGATATCCACTTCAACCATGTCCCCCTGTTTCAACGGGTCCTTTGAACGCACATACACAACGCCATCCACGTCCGGGGCATCGTATTCGCTGCGTCCGATATAAGTATCCTTGGATCCCTTCTCTTTTTCATCAATAAGGACATTGAGCCGGCGGCCGACGAAACCTTTCTGAATTTCCCTGGAGATGGCCTGCTGGTCGCGCATGAGAATATCCATGCGTTCTCTTTTGACCCTGGCCGGCACATGCCCTGGCATGTCATGAGCGGCTGTCCCCTCTTCTTTGGAATAAATGAAAACACCGACGCGCTCAAAACGCATCTGCTGATTGAAGGCGCGCAATTCTTCAAAGTCCTCTTTTGTTTCTCCAGGAAGACCGACGATATAGGTGGTGCGCACAAACGCCCGCGGCAGGACCGAACGGATCCTGGCCACAAGGTCCAGGGTCTGTCGGCGGGTGATATGACGGTTCTGTTCGGCCAAAATATGGTCGCTGATATGCTGCAGAGGCATGTCAATGTACTTGCAAATCTTGTCTTCGCCGGCCATGACCTCAATGAGTTCATCGGTCACGTGAGCGGGGAACGCGTATAACAAACGTATCCAACGGATATTTTTGACGCTCCGGGCCATCTCTTTTAAAAGCCGCGCCAACGATTTTGTGCGGTAAATGTCCAGCCCATAGGCCGTGATGTCCTGACCGATGAGGTTGATCTCCTTAACGCCCGCCGCGTCCAAACGCGCCACTTCCTGCAGCACGGACTCGACGGTGCGTGAAATGAACCTGCCTTTGATCTTGGGAATGGCACAAAAACTGCAGGCATTAAAACAACTCTCGCAGATCTTGACGTAGGCGAAATGCCGCGGGGTCAGCTGGACTCCCGCGGGGTCCGCGTCCCGGTTTAACGTCGGGGTACCGACAAAAGCGTCCACGTCCTTGAACTGGGCGGCCAATTCTTTGCCGTAACGCTGGGCCAGACAGCCGGCGACGATGATCTTTTGGATCTTGCCCTTTTTTTTAAGGTCGATGAGGTCCAGGATGGTGTCCACGGACTCTTTGCGGGCGTCTTCAATGAACGAGCAGGTGTTGACGATGATGACCTGGGCCTGTTTCGCCTCAACGATGCGATGGCCGTTCTTTTTTAAACGGCCAAGGATCATCTGCGCGTCGGTGAGGTTGCGGGCGCACCCTAAATTGATAACGCCGACCCCGCCATCGGCGGGACCGGCGCCCAAACGTTCCTGCTGAAAATCCCTGGTTGTTTTCATATATACTGTACAGACGCAGCATTGCTGCGTCTCTACTTTTTCACCGTAAGCCCCTCTTTGGTAATGACAACCCTTTTGGCCCCGCGCTCGGCGCCGCCTAAGGACCCGATATGCCTGCCGTTGACCTCCAGGTCCAGCTCATTGATGTTCTTGCCGGAAAGTTCGATCCGGTCCTGGGCAGACCAGGATTCCGTGGTCCCCTTTTTCATCCGGTCCTCGAATACGATCTTGTCGTCGGTCTTGACCCTGATCCAGGTGTTCCTGGGAACCCGCACAGCCAATGTCACCTTGGCGCTGTTGCTTTGGGTCCTGATGATCTGCGATCTGTGGGCAGCGGGTTCTTCGGCCCGCTGTATTTTCTTTCCGCCAGAGGCGGATCCGCCTTTGGCGGAGACAGGCACGTGTTTCTTGAACGCATCGACCGCGCATCCGCCGACTTTGAGGACCACCACAACAGCCAGAACAATGCCGATCCAACGGACCATCATGGACCGGTTTTTAGAACTGAATATTTCGCGTTTGGACTGATAAAAACGGGACGACGGGGCGACAACCACCGGCCTGCCTGGCAAGGGAGGTTTTGGCTGCTGGACCTCGTAACGGGAAAGGACCTCAACAGGGTCGAGCCCTAAGAATTCCGCGTAAATCTTCAGGAAACCCCGGTAATAGAACGGGGTCAGCATGCGCACGGAATACCCCTCTTCAATGGCCTTGAGCGCGTCTAAAGGGATCTTGGTGGCCTCGTGGACAATGTCCAGGGTCAGCCCTTTGGCTTCGCGGGTTGTTTTCAGCAGAGAATTATGCGTTTTCTGCGGCGTTGGTTCCGGCATCACTTGGAATGTTCCCCATATTGTCTAAAAGCCACTTTTCGCGGTCCACGAGGATGTCCCGCGCCTTGCTGCCGGCATAAGTGCCGACAATGCCTTTTTGTTCCATGATATCGATCAGACGCGCCGCGCGCGAATATCCCAGGCGCAGGCGCCTTTGCAAAATGGACACCGAGGCCTGGTTGGTCTCTATGACCACGCGCACGGCCTCGTCATACATTGCGTCATCATTTTCCAGCCCTGCCCCGCCGGAGGAGGATACGGTTTTAAGGACGTTCTCATTATACTCGGGATTGCCCTGACCCTTGATGAAGGCAATGACGCGGGAGATCTCCTCATCGGAAACAAAACAGCATTGCCCGCGCGTGGGCTTGCCGTCGCCGGGCTTCATAAAGAGCAGGTCCCCCTTGCCCAACAGGTCCTGCGCGCCGTTGCCATCCAGCACCGTGCGCGAATCCACCTTGGAGGCGACCTTAAAAGAAATGCGCGCCGGAAAATTGGCCTTGATGATGCCGGTGACGACATCCACCGACGGGCGCTGGGTGGCCAGGATCAGGTGAATGCCGACCGCGCGGGCCAACTGGGACAAACGGGCGATGGCGCCTTCAATGCTTCTGGCCGAGACCTGCATCAGGTCCGCCAACTCATCAACGACGATGACAATGTAAGGCATTTGATGGCCTTTGGCCTGATAACCCTTGATATTGCGCACCTGTTCTTTGGCCAGAAGTTTGTAGCGCTGTTCCATTTCCCCCACCACCCAGTTGAGGGCCGAGGTAACTTTCTTGACATCCGTGACAACCGGACAGATCAAATGCGGCAGGTCATTATAAGGGGCCAGCTCAACCATCTTGGGGTCCACCATGATGAATTTCACTTCCGAGGGCGACGCGTTAAAAAGGATGGACATGATCAAACCGTTGAGGCACACGGTCTTGCCCGAACCGGTGGTGCCCGCGACCAAAAGATGGGGCATGTCACAGAGGTCCGCGATCAAAGGCTGGCCGGACGTGTCTTTTCCGACGGCGAGCATGAGTTTCGAGTCCGAAGAACGCGCCACGCTCTTGCCCAGGACGTCTTTCAGATAAACGGAAGCGGACAAACCGTTGGGCACCTCGACACCGACGCGGTTCTTGCCCGGGATGGGGGCCAGGATGCGCACCGCCGGGACGCTCAAGGCCAGGGCGATGTCGTCGGACAAACTGGAAATGCGCTGGATCTTCACCCCGGGCGCGGGCTGAAGTTCATAGCGCGTGATGACCGGCCCGCGCTCGATGTCCACCACCTTGACATTGACCCCGAAATCCGCCAGCGTTTCCTCCAGCATCTTGGCCCCGCCCATCAGGGCGCTTTGAATGACGCCGGCAGCCACCTGCGGCGGATCATTGAGAAGGTCTAAGGCCGGCAAATGATATTCCCCCACTGTTTTGGGCTTTTGCTCAAGGGCCCCGCCTGCGGCGGGGCTGGGCATTTCTTTCGGCTCAACGATACGGATCTTGGGAGGCGGTGCCGTGAAAGGCCCTGCCGGCTGCGCGGGTTTTACCGCGGGCAATGGCGCCCCGCCTATGGCGGGGGCTACCGATGGGGCAAATTTGACGACGGGCTTTAATGCAACAGACGAGACCGGTTTAATAAAAACACCTTTGAACGTGTTGAGGGCCGAACGGAAAAGCCACACAAAGAACGGCGACACCATGAATTCCCCGATGACGACCAGGGACAAAGCGCCGAACATCAAAAGGATGATCATCGCCCCCAGGGGGCTGAAATAATGCAATAAAAAATCGCTGAAGACAACGCCGACGATGCCACCACGGCTGAAACGCTCCGAGGGGACCGCGGCAAACCCCAAAGCCAGTAAGGAACTGGTGACGATAAAAAGGATGATCAAACTTAAGAATTTAGGGAAAGAAAAGTAGATCTCGCGGGAGGTGAATTTGTTCCAGCTCCAGAAGAGCCCGATGACCACCAAAAAATACGCGCTTGACCCTAAAACGAAAAAAAGAATGCCGGCGCTATAAGCACCGGCAATGCCGATCCAATTCTGTACGTGCAAACCCGGCCGTGAGGTATACCAGGAAAGGTCGCTGGGGGAGAAAGAAATAAGGGCTGCCAGGACGATCAAGCTCAAGGCCAAAATGATGATGCCCTTGATCTCGTTGACGTGTTCGTGTTTCATCCGTGCGTCTCCTTCAGGAGACCAGGTCCGCCTGCTTTTTACTCAAATTAAAGCGGCCCATCTCGTCTTTCTCAACGAGTTTGACTTTAAAACGGTCGCCGAGCTTCACGACCGAATTGACGTCTTTGACGAACGTGTTGGACAATTCGGAAACGTGCACCAGCCCCTCGCGCCCGGGGAAGAATTCGCAGAAAGCCCCGAAATTCATGATGCGCTTGACCGTGGCCTCATAGATGGCCCCGATCTCCGGTTCCTGGGTGATGCCCTTGATCATGCCCACGGCCTTCTCCAGGGCCGCGGTGTCCGGCGAGGCGATGATGACCTTGCCGTCTTCTTCAATATCAATGGACGTGACACCGCTTTCCTCGATCATCCTGCGGATATTCTTGCCGCCCGGCCCGATGATCTCGCCGATCTTGTCCTGCGGGATCTGGACCGTCACGATGCGCGGCGCGTACGGCGACATTTCAGCGCGCGGCTTAGGAAGCACCGCCTGCATCTTGTCCAAAATGGCCATGCGGGCCTCTTGCGCCTGTGCCACGGCTTGCTCAACTAAGCCCATGGATAATTCCTTGATCTTAAGGTCCAACTGGATGGCCGTGACCCCGGTCCGTGTGCCCGCGACCTTGAAATCCATGTCGCCGAAATGGTCTTCCAGACCCATGATGTCGGTGATCAGCACCGCGTGTTTTTGGTCAGAAATGAGCCCGACGGAGATCCCTGCCACCGCGTCCGTGATGGGCACGCCCGCGTCCATCAATGCCAAACAGCCGGCGCAAACACTCGCCATGCTCGAGGAACCGTTGGATTCAAGAATTTCGGAAACAACGCGGATGGTGTAAGGAAATTCGTCTTTGGAGGGAAGCACGGCTTTGAGCGCTTTATGCGCCAAAACCCCGTGGCCGATCTCGCGGCGGCCCGGCGAGCGCATGGGTTTGGTCTCTCCCACGCTGAAAGACGGAAAATTGTAATGTAGTAAAAAGGTCTTGTACGACCTGCCGTCCAGGGCCTCCACCAACTGCTCGTCGTCCTTGGTCCCCAGGGTAACAATGCCCAAACTCTGCGTCTGCCCGCGGGTGAACAGGCCCGACCCGTGGGTGCGCGGCAAAACGCCGGCTTCGCAGGAAATGTCGCGGATGTCCTTGGGTCCCCTGCCGTCGGCGCGCAATTTCTTGTTAAAGACATTGCCGCGGATCACTTCATACTGCAATTGTTCGAACACCCCGGCCACATCAGAAGCGCCGATCTCCCGGCCTTCCTGGGCGCAATCGGCATAGACCGTCAGATCAGCGGCCAAATGCTCGGCCAGCGCGCCAACAGCGTCTTCACGTTCATCCTTATCGGCCGTGCCCTTATAAATTTCTTCCAGACGCGCCATGGCCAAAGAACGGACCTTGGCAACAAAGGAAGCGCCGGGCGTTTTTAATTTCACTTCAACCTTGGGTTTACCGACCTTCTTTTGCAATTCCAACTGAATATCTTTGGTGGACTTTAAGGCGGCCAAAGCGAATTTGAGGCCTTCCAGGACCTTGGCTTCGGACACCTGGTC
>JAUSEK010000002.1 GCA_030650275.1 Candidatus Omnitrophota bacterium
CGGATGATCTCTCCAGTATGGCGCGAGCCGGCTCATCCGGACCTCGCTGAAAGACAAAATCATGCAGGACAAAATCATTGGAGAGATCGGTGCCCGAACTTCCCGCTCCTGATTTTGTCCCCACCAAAAGGAAGCTATTGAGACGAATCAGTCGCAAGGCTAATCGCGGCTCGGCGAGTCTCGTCTCACCACGAAAGAAGGAGTGTCAGCCTATCTTTGAGTTCTTCCGCTTGTTCGCGGCCCATGAACCCAACTCGCCAGGAGTGCGGACAGCCTTGTCCGCGCGATCCAGTGCTGGCAGCTCGGAAATCGCGGACAGCCATGTCAATCTGTGTTAAGTGAAGGCAGGCTGGGAGATAGCCTTTGAGTTTCCGGGAAACTGAAGAAGGGCGGGATGGCCGCTTTAGAGTTTGGAAATCAAGTCAGGGTTAGATGGGAGAGAGCTTGGGATTTAACCAGAGATCCATCAAGTAATCCCAGGTGTTGGTCCGGGAATTCTGGCGGCCTTTGCGGGCGTTGACCAGAAGATGGCGCCAAATGGTGCGTAGTTCTCGCAACAGTTCCTCCGGACCTTGGCAGAAGGCTCGCGCGATAGTGTGTCCCCACTGCTGCATCACCCGGATCAACTTCTCGAAGCTGATTTCCGATTTATGCTGGTGCCAGCATTGGGCGCTGGCATGGGCATGCCACAAAAAGAGCAGGACCGCACAGAGCAAGCGCGCCCAAATTTCACATTGGATGCGCCAAGGATTTTCACTTTCGGTTTTGTCCAAACGCAGCACCGACTTGGCCTGCCGGAAAATCAATTCGATTTGCCAGCGCACCCGATAGAGATAGGCCAGCAGAGCGGAGGGCAGTTGGGCGGCCGGGGCGTTGGTGACCAGCAAGAGCCAGCCGGCGAGTTGGAGGGCTTTGGCGCTGGGAGTTCGCCCCTTGGTCCGCATCGCTTCCCGCAAGCCGGCGCGATGGCGCCCGGCGCTCTCGGGGCTCAAACGGAAAGCGATCAAACGCACCGGCCCGGCCCGGTGTTTTCCTTTGGTTCCCAGGAAAACCTCAGGCCATTCCACGCGCTTTTCTGAAGTCAGGGCCAGAGCGCCGGCCAAATCCAGGGATTGTTCCGGAGCCTCCGGCCCCTGGGTGGTCCACAGCGTGAGGGAGTGCGGCAAAGGCATGAGGAGAAAAGCGCCGGCCTGTTGGGCCGCCTGCCAGGCCTTGGCGTCAAAAAAACCCTTGTCATTGATTTGCAGTTCACCCTTCTTCAGGCGTTGAGCCAGGCCCAAGGCCTGTCCTTGGTCGGAACGTTTGCCCTCCAAAACTTTCAGAGGTTCCAGCCGCCCGCTGATCAATTCATAGCGTAAGAGCACTTTGATGTTGGCGGACGAACCGGCCCCTCCGCAGGAAGGGAAGATTTCCTGCAAGGCTTCCGAGGTGTCAAAGCAGGTGCTGTCCAGCAGATAGACGGCCGTGAAATGCTTTTGCAATTCCAGGGCCTGGGGACGCTCCGGACCCCAGTCCAGAGTCTGGGCTAGAGTGTGAGCAAAAGCGCCTTGCACATAAGCGACGGCTCTGGGGTTGTAGCGCTGATGCACGGCTTGAGGGGTGACGGGCTCCTGGAAACATTGGGCTTGGGAAACGAGGGTTTGACGCAGAGCGCTCAATTGTCCAAAAACCAGCGAGGTGAGGAATTCAAAGGAATCGATTTTGCCTTGGCGTTTGAACCAGCCGGTGAGACGGGCCAGATCCCGGAAGGGTTTTGGGAGAAAGGTGGCGACGAAACGTTCCAGAAAAGAGGGGAGTAACATAGAGGTCGATCCTAGCAGATCCCGAAGGAACTGTTGCGTTGTAATCGGCTGTGGATATAGGACTTACATTCATATACTTGACACTCTAAAAGTAAAGTTTCGGTAAACCCGGTGGGTCGAAAGATTTCGACTCTTTTTACGGGACACGCGCCCGGCGATCTGTTATTTTCGGTTTCGTGATTTTCGAGACGGAGAGTTTGTCTGGTGCGGGGCAGGACATCGCGGCGTCGGGCAAAATGGGCGATCGCCAAGGGGCACATTACTACCGCGCGCAGCACGCGCGCGCGGTCGAGCGGGCCAGGCACTGGGAACAAAAGACCCGGGCGTCGGAGAAGATCATCGCGCAGTTGCTGGTCCTTTTGGGATGTTTTCTGCAACGAATCCAAGAGTTGAGCCGACAGTTGGCCTGGTTGAAAAAACAACAGTTCGGACGCAAATCCGAAGCCGGGTCAAGTCCTGGCCCAGCGGAACCGGAGGCGGCGGATGGCTCCAGAACGGCGGCGGATCAAGCGGATCAAAGTGCGCAGGAGGCCAAGACCAAGAGCAAGACCGGACGACGGCGGGGACAGCAGCGTGGAGGCAAAGGTCCCAAGCGCAAAGGTCGCGGGAATTTACCGGCGCAGGTGATCGATCATACTTTGGAGGAGTCGCAACGGACCTGTGGAGTGTGTGGCAAGGTTCATCCCGAACTGGCCCTGTGGGAGGAAAGCCAGGAGGTGGGATGGGAGGTGCGTCTGGTGCGGCGCGTGCATCGGCGCTTTCGTTATGGCCCCTGTTGCCAGTGTCCTGGAGGCCGGAGCATGCCCACCGCTCCCAAGCCCGCCAAGCTGATCGCCAAGGGACTTTTTGCGGTGGATTTCTGGGTGCAGGTGTTGTTGAAGAAGTTCGAGTTTGCCCAACCGATCCAGCGCACGATCCGGGAATTGCGGACGCATGGGTTGCACGTTTCCCCGGGAACTCTGAGTGGAGGTCTGGAAAAGATAGGGGCGATGGTGCAACCGCTGGCCGGGCAATTCGTCCTGCAGAGCCGGGAGGGGGCGCATTGGCACATGGACGAAACGCGCTGGCCGATGTTTTGTTTGACGGAGTCCAAAGGCCGCAGCCTGTGGTGGTTTTGGGTGGTGGTGAGCCGGGATGTGACGGCGTTTCTGCTGGAACCCAGCCGTGCGGGAAAGGTGCCGCGGGATTTTTTCCCAAAAGGAACCGCAGGGATTGTGAGCGTGGATCGGTATGCGGGGTATTGCGGGCTGTTGGGTTCGGACTGGTCGCTCAAACTGGCCTACTGTTGGTCGCATCAGCGCAGGGATTTTATCCATGTGGCCGAAAGTTCCAAGCGCACCCCGGCCGGGTCCTGGGCTCAGGAGTGGGTGGAGTTGATTAACCAGTTGTTTGGGATCAATGCCCAGCGGCGCGCGGCTTGGTTCAAAGGACAGACCGAGTTGTTCGTGCCGCTGGATCTGGAAGTGCGCCGACAGGTTGAGCGGATGCAAGAGCGCCGGGATTTGGAACTGGCCGGTGGAACTCTCCAGAGTGAGCCGGAAAAGATTTTGCGGAGTATGCAGCGGCACTGGACTGGGCTGAGAGTTTTTGTCGAGCATCCGTGGGTGCCGATGGACAACAACGCGGCGGAGCGGGCGAATCGCGCACTGGCGGTGGCGCGCAAGAATTTTTACGGCAGCGGCTCGGAGTGGAGCGGAGAACTGGCCTGCGCATGTTTCACCATTCTGGCCACCCTCCGGCAACACGGACTTTGCTCGCGCCGATATTTTCAGGCGTATTTGGAAGCGTGCGCGCGTCACGGGGGCCGGGCGCCGGAAAATCTGGAAGAGTTCCTGCCCTGGAAATGGAGCGCGGAAAAGAAAGCGGCCTGGAAAACCCAGGGGCGTCCCCCATGAGCCAGGAGAGCTTTGGCCGTTATTGCGGACGGGATTTCAGCGCGGCCGAACTGACGCACATCCGGGAACTGTTGCGCTTGCAACCGGCCTTGCATCGGGCGGGCTTGTCGCGCCGGATTTGCCAGGATTTAGACTGGCGTAATGTTTGTGGGCAACTCAAGGAGATGAGTTGCCGGGTGGCGCTGCTGCGCATGCAAAAGGATGGGTTGATCCAGTTGCCCAAGCCTTTGACCAAAAATGGCAACGGCCAGGCGCGTCCGTTGCTCACGCCCGCCTCGGAGGACAGAAAAGCCGTGCTGGAGAGGGTCTCGGCGCTGGAGCCGTTGGTCTTTGGGAACGTGCCACGCGGGGGGGCGGACTCGCGCCTGTGGAATGAATTGATCCAGCGGCATCATTACCTGGGGTACTGCCCCTTGAGCGGCGCGCAAATGCGTTATCTGGTTTGGAGCGCAGATGGCCGGTTGCTGGCCGCCCTGGGATTTGGCGCCTCCGCCTGGCAAATCAAGCCGCGTGATCAATTCATTGGCTGGGATGATGGACAACGGCCGCGGGGACTGCATCTGATTGTCAACCAGGCGCGCTTTTTGATTTTGCCTTGGGTGAGATCGCCCGGATTGGCCTCACGGATTTTAGCGGGGATGATCCAGCCGCTCCAAGCCGATTGGGGCCTGCGTTATGGGTACCAGCCGGTCTTGTTGGAAAGTTTCGTGGAAACGACACGCTTTGCGGGCACTTCGTATAAGGCGGCCAATTGGATTTTCGCGGGGCAAACCCAAGGCCGTGGCAAATTGGAAAAACACCACCACCAGGCTTCTTCGATTAAACAGATCTGGCTCTATCCATTACACCCACACTTCCGCAAAATCCTTTGCCCTTAACGCCCCTCGCCAGCGGGTTTACCGAATCATTACCTCTTTTTCATCTTCAATAACCCTTAGTTGAGCCGACTGTTCCCTCTCAGGTTCATCGGCCTCCGGCACCAGCCAGTGGTAAACCTGAGACATTTTTTGCGACGACAGACGATCATAT
>JAUSEK010000003.1 GCA_030650275.1 Candidatus Omnitrophota bacterium
TGCGGAACAAAAACGTCCCCTCACCCCCAAACCCCTCCATCGGCGGTACGAACGGACGGGAACCGGTGGCAATGATCAAATGATCATAGGTTTCTTCGAGCGGCCCTGCCAGCAAGGACCCTTCAGTGTGCACGGCATAGGCCGCGGCCTGCGGATGCAGCTGACGGGCAGTGACCGTTTTACGCCCGGTGTCAATGTGGACGGCTTTAAAACCCGCGTGCAGGGTGATATTATTTTCCTTATACCAGCTTAAAGGATTGATAAAAATATCACTGGCTTCCTGCGTCTGGTTGAGAACATTGCTCAATAAAATGCGGTTATAATTGCCGTAGGGTTCCGCGCCGAACATGACAAAATCAAACCGGCCCGGCGCCCTCCCTAAAATTTCTTCGACCACCCTGGCCCCGGCCATGCCATTGCCGATCACAACGATCTTTTTCTTGTTCATGCCTGTCCTGATCTGTTCCATAAAGATCCTTCACCAAATAAAAAATCCTTAACCGCCACCGGTCAACGGTGGCAATTAAGGACGTCCGCGCCCAAAAATTCTCTTAAGGCCTCAAGGCCTTAACACAAATAAAAAATCCTCCCCCAAAACGTCATTGTTTTAAGAGAGGACATCTTTGCCCTTTCAATCCATCTGATGTAAGGTTACAACCTAATTATGGCTTTGTCAAATAAAAAAGTGATTAATCCGGCGAGGCGGGCTTGATCTTGGCCAGGCGTTCCTTGATCCTGGCCTCGTAACCCTGGTCGGTGGGCTGGTAATAGGACACGGGATGCGGCATGTATTCCTGGTCAACATAATGACCGGGATAGTCGTGGGCGTATTTGTATCCCTCTCCCCGGCCGAGCTTTTTTGCGCCTTTGTAATGGGTGTCTTTGAGCGATGTTGGCACAGGCCTGGTGCGGTTTTGGCGGACATCCTCAAGGGCTTTATCAATGCCTAAATACACCGCGTTGGACTTGGGCGCGCAGGCCACATACACCGCGGCATGGGCCAAAATGATGCGCGCTTCCGGCATGCCGACGAATTGGGCGGCTTGCATGGCCGCTGTCGCGAGCACCAAGGCCTGCGGGTCGGCATTGCCCACGTCCTCGCTGGCGCAAATGCAGATGCGCCGGGCCAGAAAACGCGGGTCTTCCCCGGCATGAAGCATCTTGGCCATCCAGTACAAAGCCGCGTCCGGGTCAGAGCCGCGCATGGATTTGATGAATGCCGAGATGGTGTCGTAATGCGCGTCGCCGTCAGCGTCATAATTGATCTGTTTTCTTTGCACCGACTGCTCGGCAACAGCCACGGTCAAAGGCACGATGCCGTCAGAATTCTTAGGCGTGCTTAAGACCGCCACTTCCAGAGCATTGAGCCCCCGGCGGGCATCGCCATCACAAATTTCCGCCAAAAATTCCAAGGCGCCGGGTTCGGGACGGACGTCCAGAAAACCAAGGCCGCGTTCGGCATCGCTCAAAGCCCGACGCAACAATACAAGCATGTCTTCTTTGCTGATGGGTTCCAGTTCAAAAACCAGGGAACGGGACAATAAAGGGCCGATAAGGGCGAAAGAAGGATTAAACACCGTAGCGCCGATGAGGATGATGTTGCCTTCCTCGATGTCCGGCATGAGCACGTCCTGCTGGGCTTTGTTGAAACGGTGGATCTCGTCAATAAAAAGGATGGTCTTGCCCCCGGTGGTGCGGCGGCGGTTCTGGGCCGCGGCGATCACCCGGCGCATCTCCTCAACGTTGGACGCCACCGCGTTGAGCCGCTCAAAATGACTTTGGGTTTTATGACTGATGCATAAAGCCAATGTGGTCTTGCCCGTACCCGGCGGGCCGTACAGGATGAGCGAAGAAATGCGGTCCGCCTCAATGGCGCGGGTCAACAGTTGGCCGGGGCCCAAAATGTGCTTTTGCCCCACGAATTCATCCAATGAACGCGGACGCATCCGGGCGCTTAAAGGAGAATCTTTAGTATCAACGGGAAGGTCAGAGGAGAATAGATTGGTCGGGGACATCATAAATGTCCCCGCTATGCCGTCGGACTGGTGTAATGAGAACCATCGTTCTCAAGGTGGGTGGCCGGTATGGGTCCGCCAAGGCGAAACGCAGGTGACCAGCCCCCATTGTATTGTTTTGTGGTTCAATACATCGCAGTCCTAACGCACACTGCAGGGACAATTATTATTATAACACGTTACGCGCAGAGTGCAATGAAGGACTATCGGAGGGTGGCGCCTAGATCGTGGACCAAGGCATCAAGGATATTCTGGTGCACGGCATTGACTTCTTCTTCGCGCAGGGTACGGTCATTGGATTGGTATGTCAGAGAAAACACCAATCCTCGATAGCCGGATTGGATCTTCTCTCCGGTATATTGCTCGATCAAATGCATGCCGGTCAATATGCCGCCGTCCCTCTGTAAACACAGGTCTCTGATCCTGGCATACGGCACATCATTTCTGACGGCAATGCTGACATCACGGCGCATAGCAGGGAATACCGAAACCGGAGAGTATTTGACCTCTGGTTTTGGCAGGATCAACAGCGCCTCGAGATCGATCTCTCCAAAATAGACATCAGGGATACCGATGTCCCAATTCTTTAAAACACTGCCCAGGACCCTGCCAAGCGCCCCGATCACATGCCCATTCAATTTCAGATGTGCCGTTATATCGGGATCTAATCCTCCATACGTCCCTTTGCCCCAATCCACACCGGTTATCCCGGCCTGCCGCAAGGCCTGCTCAAGGCCTAAGTCGAAAACATCGACGTCGTATTCGCGGTCATCCCGCCAATCCCGGTCTCTTTTCCCTGCCATCAAGATCGCCAAGGTCCAGCGCTCTGCGCCTTCAAAATACCTCTTGCCCATTTCAAAAAAGCGCATCGATCTCTGGCCGTGGCCAAAATTCATGGCGGCAACCGCCAGCATGCTCGGCAGCAAGCTCGGCCTTAATATACTGTATTCCTGGCTCAGGTAATTCTTCAGCGCCAGCACCGGCGTGCCGGCAAGACCCGTCTTCTCAAGGTCATTTTGTCCCATCAAAGAATATGTAACAGTTTCTAAATAACCCTGGGCCGTAAGCGCCTGGGCCAGGGCTTCCCTGACGGCTCGGGGCCTGGGATCAACGCGGATGTTGACGGCTTTGATGACGGGAAGGCCTTCGGACAAACGGTCATACCCCACCATGCGGGCCACTTCCTCAACAATGTCCACCCCGGCCTTGATGTCCCCGCGCCACGACGGCGGCGTCACTCTAAAAATATTTTTACCCGACGGCCGCAGGGTGAACCCCAAAGACGTCAGGAACATCTTGATCCTGGCGGGCGCGATGCGCGTGCCCAAAAGCCCTTCAATATCGCTGATACCAACGATCAACGGCCTGCGGGACGCCGCGACGGTCTTGAAACAATCGGTGCGGCGCGTGACGCGCGCGTTGGTCAAAGAACAGATCAGGTCTGTGGCGCGGTTCGCGCCCGACAACACGCCCTCAAAATCCACTCCCCGCTCAAAACGGTAGGAAGAATCGCTTTGCAACCCCAACGCGCGGCTGGCACGGCGGACAAGGCCGGCATCAAAAGACGCGCTTTCCAAAAGGATATTTTTGGTCGCGACCGTGACCTGGGCGGACTTGCCTCCCATGACACCGGCAATGGCCACCGGCTTTTGGGCGTCGGCGATCACTAAAATGGACGGGTCCAGTTTACGTTCAATACCATCAATGGTCACGATGCGCTCGCCTGTTTTGGCGCGCCGGACAATGATCTTGTCTCCGACTATTTTGTCATAGTCAAAAGCATGCAGGGGCTGGCCGCTTTCCATCAGGACAAAATTGGTGACGTCAACGGCATTGTTGACGGGCCGCAGGCCGACGGCGGACAAACGCTGGACGGTCTCTGCCGGCGAGGACGCGATCGCGGCCCCTTGCATAAGGGTCGCGATATAACGGCCGCAGTCCTTCTTGTCCTCAACGGCAATGGAAATTTTATCCTTCGTCGGCTTATAGGTCTTGATCCTGGGCAAGGCCAAGGACTTGCCTGTCATGGCCGCGATCTCGCGGCTCATGCCCCACACGCTCAAACAGTCAGGACGGTTGGGGGTGATCTCCAGCTCCAGCACCGTATCCGCTCCAGCGGCATGCACGCCTTCCACCTCAAGCCCGGCCATGGTCAGCCGATGCGCAAGGTCGTCGGTGGACAGTTTCGGGTCCACATAACTTTTAAGCCAGTTGAGCGATAATTTCATAATTGCGTGGTGCGGGTGGCGTCGCTGGGGGTCCCCCGGCGGCGCGCAGCTGGTGCGAGCACCGACGGGGGTGAGCGACGACAGGACCCGCCCTTAAAATTGTTTTAAAAAACGTACATCGTTCTCGTAGAACAAGCGTATGTCCTTGATGCCGTATTTGAGCATGGCCATGCGCTCAACGCCCATGCCAAAGGCCAACCCCGTGTATTTGCCAGCCGGATACCCGGCCGCCTCGAACACCCTGGGGTTGACCATGCCGCATCCTAATATCTCCAGCCACGGCTTGCGGCCCGTGCCTTTAAAAATGTCCGCGGAAATGTCCACCTCGGCCGACGGTTCGGTGAACGGGAAAAAATGCGGACGAAAACGCATCTTCACCGACGGTCCGAAGAAGCGGCGGCAGAATTCAGACAGTAATCCTTTGAGGTCGGAAAATTTGACGTCCTTGTCCACCAAAAGACCTTCCACCTGATGGAACATGAACGAATGGCTGGCATCCCCGGCATCGGGACGGTAGACACGGCCGGGAATAATGACGGCCAAAGGCGGTTTATGGTCATGCATCACCCGCACCTGGCCCGGAGACGTATGGCTCCTTAAAAGAAGATTGCGCCCTTTGGTAGACGGGTCATTGGCTTCCAAATAAAATGTGTCGAACGCGTCACGCGAAGGATGGTCAATGGGGATGTTCAAGCCGGTGAAATTATTGTATTCTGTCTCGATCTCCGGGCTTTCCACGACCACAAAACCCATGCGCTCAAAAACATCGCAGATCTCGGTCATGGTCTGCGTCAGGACATGCCGGTGGCCCAAAGCAGGCCCGACGCCAGGCATGGTGATATCCACCGGTCTTCCGGAGGGCTTGCCGCCCTCCCTCTTGCCTAAGGCCCCTGCCTTTTCTTCGAGAAAAGCAATGACCAGAACGCGCAGGTCATTGGCCCCTTTGCCGATGGCGGGCTTATCTTCCGGCGATGCCGAAGACAGGGAATCAAAAATAGCGGGAACAAGCCCTTTTTTACCGAGGTATTTTAAACGGCAGGCCTCAAGAGAGGACGCATCATTGGCCGAGGCAAGATCATTCCTGGCCTGATCAAAAATTTGCGGAAAATTCCACATCACACCTTCGCTTGTTTTGCCATTTCAACGATTTTAGCAAAGGCATCCGGCTCTGTCACGGCCATGTCGGCTAAAATTTTGCGGTCGATCGCGACCTTGGCTATCTTCAAGCCGTTGATAAAACGGCTGTATGCCACGCCCAGTTCCCGGCAGGCCGC
The DNA here is from genome assembly GCA_030650275.1 of Candidatus Omnitrophota bacterium. NCBI lineage: Bacteria > Pseudomonadati > Candidatus Omnitrophota > Candidatus Omnitrophota bacterium. Next base: position 5,518 of record JAUSEK010000003.1, read on the forward strand.
GTTCAGGCGGATGATCCACAGGGAACGAAAATCGCCCTTTTTCTTCTTGCGGTCATAATAGGCATACTGTTTGCCGGCGATCAGGGACTTGGCGGCTTCTTTGTAGCGTTTGCTGCGGTCGCCCCACTGGCCTTTGGCCTCTTTCAAAACGCGCTTTTTGCGTTTGTGAGAATAAACGTTTGTTTTAATGCGTACCATACGGCAACAACCTCCTGATGCGCTTCGCGTCCGTCAACGACAAATAGCCGTCTTTGCGCAAGTGACGTTTGCGTTTGCGTGTTTTCTTGCCCAGAATATGCTGGCGGCCCGCGTTGCGCTTTTTGAAAAGACCGCTTTTGGTCATGCGCAGGCGTTTGGCGGCGCCTTTATTGGTTTTTAACTTGCCCTTTCGACCGATCCCCATATTATTTTATCCTCTCCCGGGCGGGCACAGGGGCCCGCCCCTACTTAGTCTCCGCCTTGGGCGCCAGGACCATGGATACGATGCGTCCCTCGGCCAGCGGTGTTTTTTCGATGATCGCGTGCGCTGAAGTCATGGCCACCACCCTATCGAGCACCGAGCGCCACTGGTCGCGGAAACTCATTTCGCGGCCGTGGAACACCAGATTGATCTTGACCTTGTCCTTTTTGGACAAAAAAGCGATGGCCTGGTCCATTTTGATCTGCAGATCATGGTTGCCGATATGGGGCTTGAGGCGGATCTGTTTCAAATGGGTCACGTGCTGGCTTTTGCGGACCCGGCGTTCTTTCTTTTCCTGGTCATACTTGTATTTGCTGAAATCAATGATGCGGCACACCGGCGGGGCGGCGGTGGGGGCCACCTCCACGAGGTCAAGACCGAATTCATTGGAAAGCTCCAAGGCCTTTTGAATGGTGACAACGCCTAATTGTTCTGAATTGGGCCCGATCACGCGGACTTCGCGTGCGCGGATCTGCTGATTGATTCGGATCTGTTTTAGAATGGTTTGCCCCTCCCGGTTGAGTGTTAAAGGTGTTCTATTATCTCTAAATTCTATGTCTTGTCAATGGTCTGTTGGGACAAGCGGGCTGTGAGCGCTTCCACGGTCATGGACCCCAGATCACCCTGCGCGTGGCTGCGCACGGAAACTTGGGCCGTCTCAACTTCTTTGGCGCCGATGATGATCTGATAGGGGATCTTCTTGACAGATGCCTCACGGATGCGTTTCCCCAGCGATTCATTGCGGTTATCCAGGACAACGCGTAATCCCGTCTTGACCAGCATCTCACGGACGCCCTGGGCAAACTCTTCCTGCTCGGGATTAATAGCAATAATGACAACCTGATTAGGCGCCAGCCATAAGGGGAAATTGCCGGAATAATGCTCGATGAGCGTGCCGATGAAACGCTCCAAACTTCCCAGGATCGCCCGGTGCAGCATGATGGGCCGCGCGTGTTGACCGCTTTCGTCGATATAATGAAGGTCGAAGCGCTCGGGCAGATTGAAATCGCACTGGATGGTGCCGCATTGCCATGGCCGGCCGATGGCGTCTTTGAGTTTGATGTCTATTTTGGGACCGTAAAAAGCGCCGTCGCCCTCATTGATGTCATATTTCAATTTTTTGGTTTTCAGCGCGTCTTTGAGCGCGGCTGTGGCCTTGTCCCAATTTTCCCGGGAACCCATGGAATCCTCGGGCCGTGTGGACAGTTCAATGTGCAGGTCTTTGAAACCGAAATCCTTCATGACCGCGAACACGAAATCCAGAACGGCCATGACCTCGTCCTTGATCTGGTCGGGCCGGCAGAAAATGTGGGCATCATCCTGGGTGAACCCGCGCACGCGCAACAGGCCGTGCAAGACCCCTGCTTTTTCCTGACGGTACACCGTGCCCAATTCAAAATAACGGATGGGCAGGTCGCGGTAGGAACGCACATGAGAACCGTAAATGAGGATATGCCCGGGGCAGTTCATGGGCTTCACCGCGTAGTCCTCCTGGTCCACCTTGAAATAATACATATTGTCTTTGTACTGCTGGGCGTGGCCGGAGATCTCCCAGAGCTTGCCTTTGAGCATATGGGGCGTATAGACCAGGTCATACCCGCGCTTCAGATGCGCTTCGCGCACATAGTCCTCAATGGTCTTGCGCAGCATGCCGCCGTTGGGGTGATAGAAAATGAGCCCGGCCCCGGCGGTGTCGTGATAAATGTGGAACAAATCCAGCTGGGTGGCGATCTTGCGGTGGTCGCGCTTGGCCGCCTCTTCAAGCATTTTCAAATACTCGTCGAGTTCTTTCTGGGTGAAAAACGCGGTGCCGTAAATGCGCTGGAGCATGGGGCGTTTCTCGTCCCCGCGCCAATAAGCGCCGGCCACGGACAAAAGTTTGAAGCCCTTGATGAGCCCGGCGTGCTCCACGTGCGGCCCCTTGCACAGGTCCAGCCACTCCTTGCCGGTCTTGTAGATAAAAACTTCTTTATCAGGCAGACCTTCAATGAGCTCGACCTTGTAGGACTCGCCCTTGCCGCGGAAAAATTCCAGCGCCTTCTCGCGCGGCCAGGTCTCTCCGGTAAAAGCGGGCTTGCCGTTGATGATCTTCATCATCCGTTTTTCAATGGATTTTAATTCGTCCGGTGAGAACGGCTGTGGGCGGTCGAAATCGTAATAGAAGCCATTGTCAATGGCCGGGCCGATGGTGACCTTGACTTCAGGCCACAATTCCTGGACCGCCTGGGCCATGACGTGGGCACAGCTGTGACGTAACTTATCTATGTCGCGGGAGTAATCCATACTTTAATACCGTCGAACCAAAAAATCGATACACAATCAGGGAATTTATTGTATAATCCGTCTCTGTTTCCGAATTTCCGGGCCATTAGCTCATCCGGTAGAGCGACTGACTCTTAATCAGTAGGTGGCAGGTTCGAGTCCTGCATGGCCCATATTCCAAAATACTATCAGTTGTCGAAGGACTCGAAGGAGCCCCGCTTATCAACTGCGATGAATAAGAGCAGTTGATGGGGCGGGTGGCCGACCTGAAGCGAGTTCCGAAGTCGGAACGAGCGGAAGGCGCCGAGTCCTGCATGGCCCATTTTTATTCCATTCTTCGTCGCTAAATCGAAGTGTTTTATATCAGATTTATCGAACGCTGTAAAGAAGCATTTCCAGCGCGTCAAGGCTTCAGCCCTCCTATGTTAAAACTGCGGCGATGGATCAGGGACGGTCCGCAGCGGCGCAGGACTTCGCGGTGCATGGACGTCGGATATCCTTTGTGCTGACCAAACCCGTATTGGGGGAACACGCGGTCATAACAGCGCATGGCCCGGTCGCGGGTGACCTTGGCAATGACGGACGCGCAGGCAATGGACAAACAGCGCCCGTCTCCCCCGATAATGGTCTTATACCTGTACGGCAAGGCGGACTTAAACCGGTTGCCGTCCACCAAAAGCATGACCTGCTTTTTAAAATCCTCTGCGCCGCTAACCTCTGACGGCAGGCGGCTGACCAGGTCCGCCACGGCGGCTTCCATGGCCAGATGGGACGCGTTGAGAATATTCACGACGTCAATGACGGCTTCGCTGATCATGCCGATGCCCACATGCGCTTTTTCAAATATCTCATGGAAGGCCCGCTCGCGCAACACAGGCGTCATTTTCTTGGAATCGTTGATGGGACAGGAAAAGCTAGACGATGTCAGGCATACGGCCGCGGCCACCACCGGACCGGCCAAGGGGCCCCGGCCCGCCTCGTCAATGCCGAAAATAAAACGGAAGCCCTGATCTTGGGCTTCCGTTTCATGGTCCGACAGGAGAAGAATTTTATTCGCCTTGGTCAACTTTGACGCGGGATTGTTTTCCTAAACGGTCCCGCAGGTAATACAATTTGGCGCGCTTGATGACACCCTTGGCCACGACCTCGATCTTGTCGATGACCGGTGAATGGATGGGAAACGTCCTCTCCACGCCTTCACCGAAAGAGATCTTGCGCACCGTAAAAGCACAGCCCAAACCACGGCCTGTTTTCTTGATGACGATGCCTTCAAAGGGATGGATGCGCATCTTGTCGGCTTCTTTGACCTTGATCTTCATTTTGACCGTATCGCCGACGTCAAACACGGGCAGGTCCTTGCGCAGCTGCTGATCGTCGAACATTTTGATCTTTTCAATATTACCGGCAACCATTGCTGACTCCTTACCTGTACGGGCGAATCTTGTATTCGCCCTCTTGCGGGCGATCACAAGGATCGCCCCTACATCAATAAATCCGGCCTGACTTTTTTCGTTTTGGCCAGGGCCTGCTGATGACGCCACATTTTGATGGCTTCATGATTTCCAGATAATAACACGACCGGCACTTTTGCGCCACGAAAATTTGCCGGCCGGGTGTAATGGGGACACTCCAGCATGCTGTCCTCAAACGATTCGCTTTCCAGCGACTCCTGCTTGCCCACAACACCGGGAACAAGCCGGGTGACCGCGTCCGCCACGACCATGGCCGGGACCTCCCCTCCGGTCAGCACATAATCACCGATGGAAATTTCCTCGTCCGCCAGTTTGAGCCGTACGCGCTCGTCAATGCCCTCATAATGGCCGCAAATGATGATGAGGTTGCGCTCCTGTGCCAGACGTTTGGCGCGCGCCTGCGTGAACGGTTTTCCGGAAGGAGACATGACAATGACCCTGGCCGAACGCTTGCCCTTGATCTTGCGCACGGCGTCAAACAGCGGTTGGGGCGACATGACCATGCCCGGACCCCCGCCGAAAGGACGGTCATCCACCCTGCGGTGTTTTTTGTCCGCTGAATACTTGCGCAGGTCGTGGACATGAAAGACAACTTTCTTTTTATCCTGCGCGCGTTTGAGGATGGACTCCTGCAGGACGCCGGCGAACATCTCCGGAAAAATAGTAATGATATCGAATCGCAACATGGTTTATTGTAACTCCGAACCGTATTTGCTCAAAAAATCTTTTTGGAACTCTGCGTAACGGTTCGCCTCGATGGCCGCGCGGATGCGCTCCATCAGTTTGATATAAAAATAGACATTGTGATAACTCATCAGCCGCGCGCCGGTGATCTCATTGAGATTGAGCAGATGGCGGATATAGGCGCGCGTGTAATTTGTACAGACAGGACAGTCGCAATCCTCGTCCAGCGGACGGAAATCCCTGGTGAATTCGCTGTTGCGGATGGTCAGTTTGCCGATGGAGGTAAAGGCGCTGCCGTGACGGCCGTAACGGGTGGGAACGCAGGTGTCGAACATGTCAATGCCCATCCCCACGGCCTTGACGATCTGGTCCGGAAAACCGATGCCCATGAAATACCGCGGCTTGTCCGCCGGCAGGAAAGGAATGACCCATCCCAGGGCCTCGAACATTTGTGTGACGGTTTCTCCGACGCTGACACCGCCGATGGCATAAGCGTCAAGATCAAGGGCAACGAGTTCTTCGGCGCTTTGACGGCGCAGGTCTTCATAGGCCGCGCCCTGGACAATGGCGAACAAACGCTGGCCCGCCTCATGCATGCCGGTTTTGTGAAAATGATCTTTGCAGCGTTTGGCCCAGGCCGTGGTGCGTTTAAGACCGCGCATGGCTTTTTTGCGGTCGCAGGGATGGGGCGAACATTCATCCAGCGGCATGACCATGTCAGACCCTAAAACGCGCTGGATGTCCATGACCTTTTCAGGAGTAAAAAAATGCGTGCTGCCGTCGATATGCGAACGGAACTTCACACCCTCATCAGTGATCTTGCAAAACTTGGTCAAACTGAAGGCCTGATATCCCCCGCTGTCGGTGAGGATGGGTCTGTCCCAATTCATGAACCTGTGCAGACCCCCAGCCGCTTCCATGATCTCCAGCCCCGGGCGCAAATACAAATGATAGGTATTGGATAAAACGATCGGCGAGCCCATGTCCTTAAGGTCAATGCCGGACATGGTCTTGACGGTCGCGGTGGTGGCCACGGGCATGAAAAACGGGGTCGGCACCTCGCCGTGAAGCGTGGTCACAATGCCCCGGCGGGCGTCGGTACCTGCGTCTTTCTTTAATAATTTAAAAAACATAAAATTATCCGTAGGGGCGATGCTTGTCATCGCCCGCAAACAGGGCGAACACAAGGTTCGCCCCTACAAAATCAACATTGCATCTCCATAGCTATAAAAACGGTAACGTTCCCGCACGGCCTCGGCATAGGCGCGCTGAACCAGATCATATCCGCCAAAAGCGCAGACGAGCATCAACAGCGTGCTATAGGGCAGATGAAAATTGGTCAATAAAATGTCCGCGGCCTTAAAACGGTATCCGGGATAAATAAAAAGGTCTGTTGTTCCTTTAAGCGCGCCTGTCGCCGCCACGCTTTCCATGACCCGGCAGGATGTCGTGCCCACCGCAGCGACGGGACGTCCAGCCGCTTTGGCTTTTAACAGCGCGGCCTGCGTGGAGACGCCAACAGCATAGGTCTCTTTGTGCATCGGATGCCGGCGGATGTCCGGCGTTTCCACGGGCTTAAATGTCCCATAGTTGATATGCAAAGTCAACTCCAAAAAACCATGGCCCTTTGCCCTCAAACGCCGCATCCGTTCCTTGGTAAAATGCAACCCGGCCGTGGGTGAGGCGACAGACCCCAGGCGTTTGGCGTAAACGTTCTGGTAATAGTCGCGGTCCAGGGGCTCGTCGGCGCGTTTGATGTAGGGCGGCAAAGGAACATGACCCACGTCCTTCAGGCGGCGGATGACATTTTTCACGTTGAACCGGACAATGAGTTTTTCCTTGTCCGTTAAAACCGCGCTGATCCCAAATCCAAAATCCACTCTCTCGCCTTCGCGGATCTTTTTCAAGGGCTTTAACAGCACCTCAAATGAATACCCGTCGGAAAGCTGATCGAGCAAAAAAACCTCGGCCTCTCCCCCGGTGGCAGCCCTGCGGCCCAACAAACGCGCGGGGATGACCTTGCTGTTATTGACGACGAAAACGGTTTTTGGCGCAAGATACTGTTCGATATCGGCAAATACGCCGTGGCGGATGGTTTGAGCGCTGCGGTCAAGGACCATGAGGCGCGCCCGGTCCCTGTCAGGGCACGGGTACTGGGCGATCAGGTCTTCGGGGACATCGGTGCCGTACGCGTTGAGATCAAAGAAGTTATTTGCCGGCGGGTGTGGGACGGTGGTTCTCTGGAAGGTCATGATAATCCATTATCTCGGCGCGGGGGTAATAATAGCTCAAGATCTGTTTGTAGGTGAACTGCTGCAGGGCCATGCCGCGCGCCCCCCACTGGCATAAGCCGACACCGTGGCCCCAGCCCTTGCCGGTCAGATCAGCGTAATAACCCTGCATGCTAATTTCATAATTATTGCTTTTGAGGACATTAGGGCCAAGAACTTCCCGGAAGTCCTTGCCGGATATCAGGGTTTCCTTGCCGTCGCGCGACGTGATCTTGATATGATTAATGCGTCCGCTGCGGTTGCGGTCCACGATATTCAAGTCCTTGATAGGTCCGACGGCGTAGCCGTTCCTGTTGAGCGCATCCTGGATGTCTTTGAGACGGAAATTCTTCTTCCATTTCATGTGCGGGGAATCCTTGCAGAAATTACACGCCACTCCCCTTAAAGGCGCCAGGTCGATCGCCCACAGATCGTTGGCATCCTCGGTCATGCCGCCGCAGGTGGCGTGAAAATACGCGGGCAATACCTTGTCTTTGAATGCCAGCACTTCCCCGACGGTATGGGTGACCGCCAGCCCCGTACGGTAGCGCTCGGAATCCTTGCCGCCGTAGACCTGCGAATAAATATCATTGGTGACGTCGTAATCCTTGTTCGCCGAGCCCGCCATGGCCTGCAAAACATAGGTGCGGGTGGCAACGGCCTGGGCCTTGATCGCCTCCATGGGCCAATGATGCGAGACCTCGTGATAAAGCACGCCCCTGATATAATCTTCAATGTTGATGCTGTTGACCGCGGTCAGGCGGTTGTCCGCGGTACGGATGATGGTCACATTGCCGCGGAAACGCCGGTTGTTGACAACGACCGACGCGTCGCGCAAGGGCTCGATGATGACGCGCTGATACGGATAAGCCTGCATGCCGATCAAGATGCCTTTGTCCAAAAGCCGCACCCTGGATATGGCCAGGCGGGGCCCCTTGGTGATGACCTTCCCATGGTCCACGTCGCGGAAATTGTATGGACCGTCGAGCTTCAAGTTGATCTCACGGGCATCCCGGACAATGGCCACACGCACCATCTGCGGCGGCATGTGCTTTTTGTCGCCACTGGCCGACGCAGTCCCCGCAGGGGCGAACGCAACAAGGCCGGCCAAACCCAAGGCCCCCGCGAAAACCGACGACACTAAAATCCTTCTTTTCATCTCACGCCGCTTTCTCCCGCAGGTATTTGTCCGCCGCCTCGGTCAGTTCCCGGCCGCGGCCGGTGCGCCTTAAGAACCCGGCCTTCAGCAAAAACGGCTCCACCACATCCACGATGGTGTCGGTCTCTTCATTGAGCGTCGCGGCCAAGGCCTCGATGCCCACGGGCCCGCCGTTGTAATGGGTCTTGATGGCGATCAAAAGTCTCCGGTCCAGATCATCCAGCCCCGCGATGTCGATCCTCAAGGCCTCCATCGCCTCCTCGACCACCGAGGACTTGATATGATTGGTGCCGGTCTTGACCTGGACGTGATCGCGCACGCGGCGCAACAGCCGGTTGGCGATGCGCGGGGTGCCGCGCGCGCGCCGCGCAATGGCACGGGCCGCGTCCGGCTCAAGAACGACATTCAATTTCACGGCGGACGCGCCGACAATGGCGGCCAGGTCCTCTTCTCCATAAAATTCAAGGTGAAAAAAAATACCGAAACGGTTGCGCAAAGGCGTTGTCAAAAGCCCGCTGCGCGTGGTGGCGCCGATGAGGGTGAAGGCTTTAAGATTAAAATTGATGGTCTTGGCATAAGGCCCCTTGTCCACGATGAAGTCGATCTTGAAATTTTCCATCGCCGGATACAGGAATTCCTCCACCGTCTTGGACAGGCGGTGGATCTCGTCGATAAAAAGGATGTCCCCGGCTTCCAGGTTGGTGAGGATGCCGATGAAATCCCCGGCCCGGTCAATGGCAGGCCCGGAAGTGACGGTGATGCGGGAGCCCATCTCGTGGGCGATGATGTGGGCCAAAGACGTCTTGCCCAATCCCGGAGGGCCGGAAAAAAGAACGTGCTCCAGCGGCTCCCCGCGCTTTTTGGCCGCGGCCATGGCCACCTGCAGGCCATGGACCACGTCTTTCTGGCCGATGAAATCCCCCAGGCGTCCCGGCCGCAAAGAAATGCCAACCACCTGGTCTTCTTCGGTTTCCTGATTTAAAACAACTCTTTTGATCTCATCCATAGTTATTGCGGGCCTTCATGCGCGCCGTTACGCATGACCTCAATGTCTTCAAACGCGCGGCGCTGCAGGACCACGATCTCTTTGAGCCGTATCAATTCCAAAACCGCGATGAAGGTGCAGACGATCTCGTCTTTGCCTGAACAACGGCTGAACAAAGCGGCCAAGGACACCCGCGGCTGGTCCGCCAGAAGATGCAACAGGGCGTGGACCTTTTCCTCGACGGTGTATTCTTCCTGCTTCAATTCATAGATCTTTTTTTCCGGGACGCTTTTAAGCGCGGCATTCAGCGCGTTGATGAGGTCAAACAAGGTGGCCTCAAACGTCACTTCCTCGGCGTCTTCTTTGATCTCATTGAGCCGCTCTTCATCCACCACCCGGCGGAAGAAATCCTGGCGCTCCTGTTCCCTGGTCTTTAAGGTCTCAGCGATCTCCTTGAATTTCTTGTACTCCTCCAGGCGGCGCACCAGTTCATCACGGGGGTCTTCCGGCGGGGTTTCGGCCAACGGGTCAGGCGGCAAAAGCATTTTGGATTTGATCTGCATGAGGGTGGCGGCCATCACCAAAAAATCCCCCACCACGTCCAGGTCAAGCATCTTCATCATGGCGATATATTCCATATACTGGTCGGTGACCGAGGCAATGGGGATATCGCAAATATCAATGTCGTTTTTCTTGATCAGGTACAGCAAGAGGTCCAGTGGGCCTTCAAATTTTTCTAATTGGATCTTGTAGTTCATAGTTTGGCGAATACCGCTTCTTTGACCTGCGCCATGGTCCTGGCCGCGATGACACGGGCTTTTTTCGCGCCCTCGCGCAAGACATCGGCAACGAAATCTTTGTCTTTTCCCAATTCCGCCCGTTTTTCCCGGATAAAGCCCAAATAATCCACCAGACGGCCGCCCATCACTTTTTTACAATCCACACAGCCTTTGAGGGCGTTGGAGCACCAGTGGCGCGCCTCCCGCTCCTGGTCAATGGCGAACACTTTATAATAACTGAACACATTGCACTCATCGGGATGGCCGGGGTCGGTCATCCGGATGCGTTTGGGATCGGTGATCATGCGGGCCGTCTTTTCGCGGATGACGTCGGGCGTGTCAGAAAGGTTGATGGCGTTATTGTAACTTTTGCTCATCTTGCGGTTGTCCGTACCCAACAGCCGCGGGACCGGCGTCAAGATGGCCTTGCAATCGGGAAAGAGTTCCGTCTTGTAGATAAAATTGAAACGCCGGCCGATCTCGCGGCACAATTCCAGGTGAGGCACCTGGTCCTCGCCGATGGGAACGGCATCGGCCTTATAAAGCAGGATGTCCGCGGCCTGCAAAACCGGATAACCTAAAAACGCGTAGGTCTGCAGGTCGCGGGAGGCGATCTCCCGCAATTGTTCCTTGTACGTCGGGTTGCGTTCCAGCCAGCCCAACGGCGTCAGGCAGGCCAGGACCATCTGCAGTTCCAAATGCTCGGGCACATCCGACTGCAGATAGACAATGCTTTTGTCCGGGTCAATGCCGCACGCCAGCCAATCCAGCACCATGTCCGCAATGTGACCCTGCACCTGGCGGCTTTGCTCATATTCGCTCATGAGCGCGTGCCAGTCGGCGATGCTGTAGATGCATTGCGCCTTGTCCTGCAGGTCCACCCAATTGCGCAAGGCCCCCAAAAGGTGGCCGAGGTGGAGTTTGCCCGTCGGACGCATGGCTGAAAAAACGGTTTTCATAGTTTTCTGGCGATCGACTCAACCTCGAAGGCTTCAATGACATCGCCGACCTGGATCCCGTCGAAATTGGCGACGGTGATCCCGCATTCAAAACCCTCGGCCACTTCCTTGACGTCATCCTTGAACCGTTTCAAAGTGCTGATATGGCCCGTGTGCGCGACCTCGCCGTTGCGCAGGACCTCCACCTGGGACTTGTTACGGACCTTGCCTTTTTGCACGTAACATCCGGCCACGACACCGGAGCGGCTCAATTTAAAGACATTGCGGATCTCAACGCGGCCCACGAAATGACGTTTGAGCCGGGGCGCCAGCAGCCCTTCCAGGGCCTTTCTGACGTCGTCGACCGCGTCATAAATGATGCGGTATTCGCGCAGGTCCACGGGTGTTTTTTCCAGTTCCTCTTTGGCCTTGGTGTCTATCTTGACATGAAAAGCGATGATGATGGCCTGGGACGCCACGGCCAAAATGACGTCGGAAGCATTGACGTCGCCGACCGCCGCGTGCATGAACCGCAGTTTCACCTCATTGGTGGGGATCTTCGCCAGCGATTCCTTGAGCGCCTCAATGGAGCCCTGCACGTCCCCCTTGATGACGACCCGCAGTTCCTTGATATCGCCCTGCTGGATCTGTGAATACAGTTCCTCCAGGGAGACCCTGGCCGTGCCGGCCAATTTCTCGTGCTTGATCTTTTCCTGGCGCACGGCGGCGATGTCGCGGGCCTGTTTCTCGTCCTCGACGGCATAAAAAATGTCCCCGGCGGCCGGGACTTCCGACAGGCCGAGGATCTCGATGGGTGTTGAAGGCCCTGCTTCCTTGATGGGCCGCCCATGGCCGTCAAAAAGCGCTTTGACGCGCCCCGCGTAAGGCCCAACCACGACCGCATCGCCTTCCTTTAAAGTACCGCTTTGGACGATGAGCGCGGCCACAGTGCCCTTGCCCTGGCTCAAATGCGCGTCGATAACGATCCCCGACGCTTTCTTGGCGGGGTTGGCTTTCAATTCCAGGATCTCCGCTTCCAACAAAATACGCTCCAAAAGGGCATCAATGCCTTCTCCCGTCACGGCGGAAACACCGACCACTCCCACCTTACCGCCCCAATCCTCGGACGAAAGGTCATGGACGGCCAGTTGTTTCTTGACCCTGTCCTGATCGGCCTCCTTGCGGTCTATTTTATTGAGGGCAACGATGATGGGGGCCCCGGCCGCGCGGGCATGGTTAATGGCTTCTTCGGTCTGGGGCATGACGCCCTCATCGGCGGCCACGACCAGAACGACCAGGTCGGTGATGTGCGCCCCGCGGGCACGCATGGCCGTGAACGCCTCATGACCCGGAGTGTCCAAAAACGTAATCCTGCCGTTGGGAGTGTCGACGGAATACGCGCCGATATGCTGGGTGATGCCGCCGTGCTCGCCCTGGGCCACCCTGCTGGAACGGATACGGTCAAGCAAAGACGTCTTGCCGTGGTCCACATGGCCCATGAATGTTACCACGGGCGGGCGCGGTTTCAAGGAATCCGGATCATCCTTTTCGTGCTCATGGACATCGATCAGCTGTTCTTCCTTGCTCTTGACCTTAAGGATATTGTATCCAAAAAACTCGGCGATCTTGTGGACCGTCTCTTCGTTAAGATACTGGTTGATGCTGGCAAAAATGCCCATATCCAGCAGTTTCTTGAGCACCACATTGGTCTTCTGGTCGATCTTGACCGCAAAATCCTTGACGGTAATAGGGAACGGGATCTCAATGTCCCGCAAAGGACCGGTGGAAACGACTTCTTCAACCACGGCACCGGCGATGCTGGCCGACGGTTTGCTGGAACGGCTGCCGAAGGCCCCGAAACCGCCTTCGGGCGAACGTTTGCGTTTCTTGGCCAGCGGTTTGACTGTGACAAAGGGCTGGTCAAAACGCATGGTCTTTTTCTTGAGAGGATCAAACTGGTAAACTTCCTTGGGTATTTCGATCTTGGAAACGTCAACCTTGGGCGGCTGCGGAGGTGGTGGTGGCGACGGCGGGGGCACGACCGCTTGTGGTGAGCTTGATCGAACCACCTGCGGTGAGATCGGTCGAACCACTTGCGGCTTGGGCGGCGGAACAACCGCTTTGATCGGCTCTGCCGCCTTGGCTTTAGGCGCAGCCACGACAACTGGCGCGTGGGCAACGGGTTTTTTGGGGACTTTTTTCGCAACGGCCGGCTTTCCGCCGGAGGCGGATCCGCCTTTGGCGGAAATCACCTTTTTCTTCACTATTTTTTTCTTCGGCGCTTCATCCTCTTCATCCTTAACGGCCTCACCGATGCCTTGCTTGGCCAAAGCGTCACGCAAGACGATCTCAACGATCTTGGTCAGGGACCCGTCCTTGGCCTTGAGTTTCAAGGTCTTGAGTTTCTTGAGAAGGAAATTCTCCGTCACTTTTAATTCTTTAGCCAGATCCGATATCAACATAACGTCTATGCCTCTTCCTCTTCAGACCCCGCTGGAGGCGGGGTTGGCCCGGCCTGCTCGGCCTGGGCCTGCTTTTGCTTTTCTTCCCATTGTTTGGCGGAATAAATGTCCAGTTCCCAGCCGACCAATTTGCTGGCCAGGCGCACGTTCTGGCCATACTTGCCGATGGCCAAAGATAACTGGTCCTCGTCCACGATGATGTTGACGCGCTTCTCATCGGCAATGAGCTGCATCTGCGAAATTTCCGCCGGGGACAGGGCCGCCTGGATGTATTCCTTGATATCGTCGGAATAACGCACGATGTCGATCTTTTCGCCGTGCAGTTCGGTGACGATGTTCTTGACACGCGAACCGCGCATCCCGACACAGGCGCCGACGCAATCGATCTTGTCGTCCTTGGAAAAGACCCCGATCTTGGTGCGCTCGCCGGGGTCGCGGGCGATGGCTTTCACCTCGATGATGCCCTCGTAAATTTCCGGCACTTCCAGTTCAAAAAGGCGTTTGACAAAATTCGGGTTGGTGCGCGAAAGGATGATCTGGGGGCCCCGCGTCTCGCGGCGCACCTCTAAAAGATAAGCGCGGATGCGTTCCCCCTGACGGAACTCCTCTTTGTTGGACTGTTCGCTGCGGGGGATGAGCGCTTCGGTCTTGCCTAAGTCCACAATGATATTGCCGCGCTCAAAACGGTACACGGCACCGCTGATGATCTGGCCCAGACGCACGCTGTATTCATTAAAAACCACGTCTTTTTCCGCCTCACGGATCTTCTGGATGACGACCTGTTTGGCGGTTTGCGCGGCGATGCGGCCGAACTCGCTGGAATGGATCTCCTGGTCGCCGGCCCAGGCGGTCAATTTTCCGGTCTCACGGTCCAGGGTCACCTTGACCTCCACCTCTTTGTCCACGCTCCAGATCTTCTTGGCGGCGGAAGCCACGGCGGCCTCGACAGCGGCGATCAGGATCTCCTTGTTGATGCCCCGGTCGCGCTCCAATTGTTCCAAAATGGTCAGTAATTCATTCTCCATGCTTAAGCCTCTCTAAATAACCAGCGTTGCTTTAACGATCTGCCCCAAGGGCAAAACGATCTCTTTCTTCTTTGTCCGTACAACGATCTGTTTTTCATCGGCGGCCATCAGCACGCCGCTGTATTCTGTTTTTCCTTCCACCGGCTCTTTGAGCCAAAAGCGGACCGCGCGATCCAGGTTACGGCGGAAATCTTTGGCCGTGACCAACGGCCTGTCCAAGCCCGGCGAAGAAAATTCCAGCGAATATCCCTGCTCCCCTAAAAACCCGTCGGCGTCAATGGCTTCAACGATGGTCTGGTTGAGCGACGCGCATTGCCCGACGGTGATGCCGCCCGCGGGCAGATCGGCCGCAAAACGGATGATCACATCCTCTTGATAAACACCCACGCTCAATTCCACGGGGTCGACACCGGCGTTCGCCAGAATGGGCGCGGCCAGCGTTTCCACCTTACAGCGGATCTCATCCGTATCTAAGGGCGGCATAACTTTAAAACAGCTTCCACGGCGCTGTCTTTAGCGACCATCTCGGTCTTGCCTGTCCGGCGGCATTTGATCTCCGCCTGACCCTGGGCCAGCGTGCGCTTGCCGATGACGATGCGATAGGGAATGCCGACCAAGTCCGCGTCATGGAACTTGCGCCCGGCGCTTTCGTCGCGGTCATCCAGCAAAACATCCAGGCCCGCCGCGGTCAAGTCCTCATAATATTTTTTGGCTAAAGCCATGCTTTCGGCATCGCCCGCCTGCACCGGCAGGATCTCCACGTCAAAAGGCGTCACCTCCCGCGGCCAGATGATGCCATCCTTGTCGCAATTGATCTCGATCATGGCGGCGATCAGCCGGCTGACCCCGATGCCGTAACAGCCCATGATCACGGGTTTTTGCTGACCGTCCTCATCAAGATACAAAGCGCCCAAAACCTGGCTGTATTTGGTGCCCAATTGGAAAATATGACCCAGTTCAATGGCTATTTTGCGCTCCCACGGACCGTTTGCCGGCGGCGGCTGGCCATTGTTATCTTTAACGGCCCGGCCGGCCCCGTTGACCCACAGCACATCCTCTCCGATCGGGGCCAGGACCAAAAATTCATGGGAAACGCTCCCGCCCATGGCCCCGGGATCCGCCTCGACGGTCACGGCATCCAAACCGCAACGTTTAAAAATTCTCAAATACGCCCCGTGCTGCAGATCGTAATTCTTCTTTAAGCCCCCCGCGTCGCGGTCAAAACTGTACGCGTCTTTCATCAAAAACTCGCAGGCGCGCACGATGCCGAACCGGGTGCGGGTCTCGTCGCGGAACTTCGTTTGGATCTGATACAGGGTCACCGGCAATTGGCGGTAACTCTGGATGAAATGTTTGACCAGATCCGTAATGACCTCTTCGTGCGTGGGCCCCAGGCACATGCGCCGGCCCTTTTTATCGTCAAAGGTGATCATCACTTCTTTGAGCGTCACATCGCGCCCTGTCTTTTTCCAAATATCAACGGGCTGCAAAGACGGCATCAAAAGTTCGTGACAGCCGATCGCGTCCATTTCTTCGCGGATGATGTTTTCCACCTTGCGCAGGACGCGATACCCCAAAGGCAAATACGTGTACACGCCGGAAGTCAGCATGTGCACCAGGCCGGCGCGCAGCGACAATTGATGGCTGACGGCCTCTGTACCGACCGGTATTTCTTTGAGCGTCGGGATAAAATATTTGGACCACAACATAAATCACAGACGCAGCATTGCTGCGTCTCTACCTCCCTTATTCGAAAAGCCCGTTCAAAGATACATTGCGCCGGACAAACGTGGGATAACACGAGGGCCGCTTGCGGGACATGGTCCAATCGCCCACGACCTTGCCGCCCTGATCAATGCGTTCCTGTTTGAACGTAAAAATATCCTCCAGCGTGATCATTTTGGTTTCCTTGTCGAAACGCAGATCCGTGATATTGGCCACCCTGCGCACACCATCGAGAAAAAGCTCAACGTAGACAATAAGGTCAATGGAGCTGGCGATCTGCTGCTGGATCTGTTCCCCGCTCAGGCGAATCCCGGACATGAGCATCATGGTGGTCATGCGGTTAAAACATTCCTGCGGGGAATCGGCATGGACAATGGCCAACGAACCCGCGTGCCCGCTGGCGATGGATTGGACCAGGTCCAGGACCTCGTGGCTGCGCACCTCGCCGATGATGATGCGGTCCGGACGCATGCGCAGAGAATTGATAAAAAGGTCGCGGATGGTCACTTCGCCCCTGCCTTCAATATTGGCGGTCTTGGACTGCAGGGACACGACATGGTCCTGCATGAGCCGCAACTCAGCCGTATCTTCAATGGTGATGATGCGTTCGTGCGCCGGGATATGGCTGGAGAGCACATTGAGCAGGGTGGTCTTACCGCTGCCGGTGGAACCGCAAAAAACGATATTCAGTTTGGCCTTGATGGCGGCCGTCAGGAACGCGGCCATGGGCCTGTTGAGCATGCCGCGCCCGATGAGATCATCAACGCTCGTCAGGTTGGTGGAAAATTTACGGATGGTCATGATCGGCCCGTGCAGGGAGCACGGCGGCAGGATGACGTTGACCCGCGACCCATCGGGCAGGGAAAAATCCACGTACGGCGAGGACTCGTCCACCCGCCGGTGGGAACCGGAAGCCGCCAGCATTTTCTGGATCGTATGCGAAAGCTCGGCATTGTCTGAAAAATGGACATTGGTCTTCTCGGTCTTGCCGGCACGCTGGATGTAGACGGACTTGGCGCCATTGACCATGACCTCGCTGACCATCGGGTCCTCCATGAAAGGCCGCAACGGCCCCAGGCTCACGATGGCCGTGACCAGTTCCCGGATCACGGCGGTGCGCTCCTCCATGGAGACCGTCAATTGTTTCTCACGGCATAAACTGGTGATGGCCTCGTCCACAAAAAGCTGCAGCTGGTCCTCGTGCATCCGGTCCTTGATCTCCAGAAAATTGGTCTTGGAGATCAAATAATGGTAAATGACGGATTTCAGTTCTTTTTGATCTAATGTGGCCATATGTTCACGATCCTGTCAATGAGCCCGATGCGTTCAAAATCCGAATAAAAAACGAACACCGCTAAAACGATGATCAGGCTGAAACCCGCCCGGGTGATGATCCGGTCCACCCGCAGGGACAATGTTTTGCCGCGCAGTTTCTCCAGGCCCATCAGGAACAAATGCCCGCCGTCCAAAGGAACGACCGGCAGTAAATTGAAGATCGCCAAACTCGCGCTGATGACCCCGACGATGTGCAGCAAGAACGAAAACCCGACCGTGATGGCGAACTTGACAATGAAGAACATGCCGATGATGCCCATGGCTTCCTTGGGGGAGCGCAGGCCCAAAGCCATCTCATACAACGCCGTGCAGGTCTTGACCGTCACCGATCCCAGCTCCTGGACGGCCTTGAGGGACGCTTGGAAAAAACCGTAACGCGTGATGACCAGGTCCCCGGCATTGTCCATCGGCCGGGGCCCCACCCCGATGCGCCGGGTGACATGCGTCCGTCCAAAAATATCTTTCTGCGTCTGGTCCGAAGGGACCAGGGTCTTTTCAACCCGCTGTCCCTGACGCTCCAAAACAATGGACAGTTGTGCTGCTTGCGAGGTTGTCACCGCTTCCTGCAGGTCCGGCCAATGCAGGACGGCCTTGCCGTTGACATTCAGGATCTTGTCCCCGGGTACGATCCCCGCTTTCTGGGCCGCTGACCCCTCAAGCACCTGGCCGACGACCGCGGGGACTTTCTTCGCGGAAGCGTCCAGGTCCACATGGCCGATCATAAAGACCGCCCAAAAACAGGCGTAAGCCAAAACCAGATTGACCACCGGCCCCATGACCACGATCAGGGCCCTGCGCCCGATGGATTTCCCAAAAAATTCGCCGCTGACACCCTTGCATTGGTCCCGTTCGTCGCCGGCCATCTTGACATAGCCGCCCAAAGGAATGGCGCACAAAGCAAATTCCGTGCCGTTGATGACCCGGCCGGCGATCTTGGGGCCGAAACCCAAAGAAAATTGCTCGACCTTCACCCCGCATTTCCTGGCCGTGATGTAATGCCCCCACTCATGCACCAGGATGAGGATGCTCAATATGAAAATAAAAATAAACAATGTCATCATTATATTTTTTCCATCACAGCCCCGGCCTCCTGCCGGGCCCAGGCATCGGCCGCCAGGATGTCCGCAACCGTCGCAGACGCAACTATTTTATGCCGGCGCACGATTTTTTCAACCACTTTATAAATGGCCGTAAAACCGATGTTCCCTTTCAAAAATCCCTCCACAGCTTGCTCGTTGGCGGCATTGAGCACGCACGGCAGCGTGCCGCCCGAACGCGCCGCTTCAAACGCCAGGCCTAAGGCCGGGAATTTCTTCAGGTCCGGTTTTTGAAAATCCAAATGTTTCAATCCCGCCAGGTCCAAACGCCGCAAACCCGTTGGCAGACGGTCGGGATAGGTCAGCGCATACTGGATGGGCAGGCGCATGTCGGTTATGCCCAACTGGGCCAAAATGGACCCGTCCTCAAATTCCACCATGGAGTGGATGATGGCCTGGGGATGCACCACCACCTTGATCTGGTCAAAACGCAAACCAAAGAGCCGCTGGGCTTCGATGAACTCAAAACCCTTGTTCATCAGCGTCGCTGAATCCACCGTGATCTTCGGCCCCATGTTCCAGCGCGGATGGCGCAAAATGTCTTTGACCGTCATGGCGCCAAACCGCCGGGCCGGCACGTCCCGCAAAGGGCCTCCCGACGCCGTCAAATGCACGCTTTTGACCGGGGACCTGGACCCGTCGAGGCATTGAAAAATGGCGCTTTGCTCGCTGTCCACCGGGATGATCCGGGCCCCGCAGCGGCGTGTTTCTTTCATCAATATCTCTCCGGCGATGACCAGGGCCTCTTTATTGGCCGGCGCAATGGTCTTGCCCGCCCTGGCCGCGGCCAAAAACGGGGCCAAGGCCCCTGCCCCGCGCATGGCGATGACGACGACATCCACGTCTTTAAGGGCGGCCATGGCGCCCAAATCCTTTTGCGCATCATACAACCGCGTTGAAGAGGGCAATGATCTCTTGAGACCCGCCAACGTCCAGGGCGCGGCGGCCACGTGTTTTGGCTTGAATTGCCTGATCTGCTTTTGTAAAAGAGCTGTATTCGTATACGCCGACAAAGCCGTGACAATAAAACGTTCGGGGTAACGCTCGACAACCTTTAATGTGTTGACCCCGATGGAACCTGTAGACCCTAAAACCGCAATTCGTTTAGGACGCATGATCAAAGGCTTTTTAACGTTGAACTCATGTACAAATAAAACGCCGGGGCCGCGAACAAAACGCTGTCCAGCATATCCAGAACACCGCCCAAACCCGGCAAAAGCCGGCCGGAATCCTTGACCCCGCAGTCGCGCTTGATCAGCGACTCCGACAGGTCTCCGAGTTGGCCGATCCCTCCGAAAAAAGCGCCCATCAAAACAACCTGCAGGAGCGGAAAATGCGCCTCCGCCGGCAAAAAAGACCGGAAAACCACCGCGGTCAGCGTGCTGAACAACAAAGCCCCGATACTGCCCTCAACGCTTTTATGAGGACTAACCTTGGGCAAAAGCGCATGCCGTCCCAGCCGGCTGCCGATCAAAAACGCGCCGACATCCCCGGATTTGGTGACCAGCAGAATGAACCCGGCGAGTTTTACGCCTTCCACGCCGGGAAGCATCATGCGTATCTTGACGAGGAAACTAAAAAACCACGAAACATACAGGACGCCGAACAGCGTCGTGGAAAGGCCCAGGATCGCGTTGCGGTTGTCCTGCCGGGAAAATTGCAGCAGGAGGATGAGCAAAAACCCGACAACGATAAAAAGCAATTCCCAATTCTTGGTCAACGCAAAGCGCGTGAAGACGGTGATCGGGATCAACAGGCCGATCAAGATGCCGATATAACTGTAGATCGGGACGTCTTTTTTCTGCACCATGTGAAAGAACTCGTACAAACCGCCCGCCGTCAGGAAACAAATGACGGCGATGAACATGAAATCATTGACCACGGCCCAGGCGGCCAGCATCGCCATGAACGAAGCGGATAAAAAACGCGCGCGCGACAAGGGGAACTCCTTGATCAGGTGCTCATTTAACGCCGCCGTAACGGCGCTGACGTCCGGCAAACTCGGCCAACGCCTTGTGAAACTCCTGGACCGTGAATTCCGGCCAAAACTTGTCCGTAAAATACAACTCCGCGTACGACAACTGCCAGAGCAGGAAATTGCTGATCCTTTGTTCACCCGACGTGCGGATCAAAATGTCCGGGTCCGGCTGGCCGGCGGTATACAAGTAACGGCCCAACGTCTCTTCGCTGATGTCCTCAAGTCCCAAGCGCCCGGCTTTGACGTCGGCCGCAAGGCCCTTGACCGCGTCCGCGATCTCGGCGCGGCTTCCGTAATTGAATGCCACGTTCAAGGTCATTGCCGTGTCCGCCCCGGTCATGGTTTCGGCCGATCGGATGGCGGTCCGCACATGATCGGGGACGCCCTGGCGGCGGCCGATGAAACGGATCCGGACGCCGTGGACGTGCAGTTCTTTGGCCTTTTGGTTGAGGGCCGAGACCAGGGTGCGCATGAGCATGCTCACCTCATCCGGGGGCCGCGACCAATTCTCCGTCGAAAAAGCGTAAAGGGTCAGCACCTTGACCCCTGCCTTAAGGGCCGCCTGCGTGATCTCTTCAACGCGTTTGACGCCTTCGATATGTCCCTGGGTGCGCGTCAAATGCCGCGCCTGCGCCCAACGGCCGTTGCCGTCCATGATGATCGCCACATGCATGGGGACCTTGGAATCGTCCATAAATATTAAAGGGGGATATCCATCCCCCTTGCGTACTGCGACAACTAAAATGCAAAACGCTTACGCCGCCATGTCCATCATTGCGCTGGTGCCTGCACTGCCGCCTTGACCTTGGCTTCTAACGCCTCTTTGGCTTCGGCCAACTGCGCGTATTGCTTCTTCAGGTCGGCGTTAACGCCTTTTTCCTGTTCCACGATATCCTGGATCTTGACCATCTTGTCCGAGGTGGACTTGATCTGTGCTTCCATCGTGGACAGTTTCGAAGCGTTCTTCTGCAAACTTTCTTCAGCCACCATGCGGCTGTAGCGTTCTTCCTCAAGGCCTTTGAGGGCCCTGTGTTCTTTTTCAAGGGAACGCGCCAAAAAAACGGAAAGACCGACGACCAATAACCCTAAAATGACCACAACAACGTCTTTTTTCATTCTTCGGATTTTGTCTTTTCTGTTTTAGGCAGGATCACGATCTCGACCCGGCGGTTCTTTTGACGGCCCTCTTTGGTGGTATTGAGGGCAACGGGCTTAAACTCGCCGTAACCGATGGCCGCCAGACGCGGTTCGGAAACGTTCTTTTGGCTCAAATAATGCAAAACACTTAAAGCGCGCGCCGAGGACAGTTCCCAGTTGGACTTCCATCCCGACTTGCGGATGGGCTCATTGTCCGTGTAGCCCTCAACACCGACGTTCAAATCCGCCACCGTGGTGTTCAGGACACCGGCGACCTTGTCAAGTTTAGGGAAGGAGGCCTTGCGCAGCTGGGCTTTTCCGGAATCGAACAGCACCTCCGCGACAAAGGTGATGACAAGGCCACGGGCCAGCATCTCAACCTTGACCTCTTTGTCATTGATCTCGTTCTTGAGACGGCTCTCCAGCTCCTGCTTGGCGCGCTCCAGTTCGGTCAGATCGCTTTTCAATTTGGAAATTCTCTCGACGTCGGCGCGCCGGCCCTTTTGAAAAATGACCGTGCAGCCGGAAAACCCGATGGCGATCAACCCGCTCAAGACGATGGTGACAAAAAACATCCGATTCTGACGCATGCGATCCCCCTGTTGTTGAATAATTTAGGAACTCAAATTATCACAGCCATTTATTAAAGTCAAGAAAATCCGCCCTCACCTCAATGCTACCGGACGATGATCGCGTCGCGCTTGGAGCCCACGGAAATATATTTGACCCTCACTTTCAGCAATGCCTCAAGCCGGCGGATGTACCGACGGGCATTGGCCGGCAGTTGGGCGAAAGAGCGTATGCCGCGGGTATCGGCCTGCCAGCCGGGCAGGGTTTCATACACCGGCCTGGCATTGCCCAGGACCTCGCCATCGTGCGGATAATCCTTATAGGTCTTTCCTTTATATGTATACGCGGTGGCGATCTTCAATTGGGGCAGGTCGTCCAAAACGTCTAATTTCATGATGGCCAGTTCGGTGGCGCCGTTGATGATGACCGCGTAACGCACCAGCACGCTGTCAAACCATCCGCAGCGCCGCGGCCGGCCGGTGGTGGCACCGAACTCAAGGCCCTTGCGGCGGATGGCTTCGTCCATGGCTCCCTTGAATTCCGTGGGAAACGGCCCTTCCCCCACCCGCGTGGTGTAGGCCTTGACCGCGGCAACAACCCTGCCGATCTTTGTCGGCGGCACGCCTGTGCCGGAGGAAACCCCGCCGGTGGTCGCGTTGGAGGACGTGACAAACGGGTATGTCCCAAAATCAATGTCCAAAAATGTGCCCTGCGCCCCTTCAAAAAGGATTTTTTTCCCGCGGTCGATGGCGCGGTTCAAATACAACGCCGTGTCGCAGATATAAGGTTTCAAACGCTGTCCATAGCCCAAATATTCCTTATAAACAGCGTTGAAATCATATCGCTTGTGCCGATACACATTCACGAGAATATCGTTCTTCTCGGCGAGATTGTCCGCGATCTTGGCCTTGAGCGCGCGGGGGTTCAAAAGGTCGGTCATGCGCACGCCCATGCGCCCGACCTTGTCCGCGTAACAGGGGCCGATGCCCCTGCCCGTGGTCCCGATCTTCTGGGTCCGCCTGCTGTCCCTCAAACCGTCCATCACCCGGTGATACGGCATCACCACATGGGCATTGGAGGCCACCTTGAGTTGCTTACCCGTCATGGGCAGGCCGCGTTTCTTGAGAGCGCCGATCTCGTCGAGCAAGGCCTTGGGATCAACGACCGCCCCGTTGCCGATGACACAGACCTTGTCCCGGCGCAGGATCGCCGAGGGGATCAGATGAAAAATATATTCCTTGTCCCCCACAATGACCGTATGGCCCGCGTTATTGCCGCCCTGATAACGCGCCGTGATATCAACGCCCTGGGAAAGGATGTCGATCAATTTTCCCTTGCCTTCATCCCCCCATTGGGCGCCTACAACAACAAGATTCATACGATCTCTCTTTAGGTCACACCTTGATGGTTTTAGCGAACAGGATATTTTTGGTCTGCTTGAGTTTGGCCAAAACGGGCTCGGGGATCTGGCTGTCCACATTAACGACGCTGACCGCCACCCCCTGCTGGTCCTCACGGCCCAGCGTGATGCCGGCGATATTGATGCCGGCTGCCGCCAAAACGGTGCCGATGGCGCCGACAATGCCGGGCTTGTCGTTATTGTTGATGAACAGCATGTGTCCGGCGGGAGTGGTCTCGACGTAAACATTGTTGATCTTGACGATGCGCGGCTGATGGTTGCCGGTCAGCGTCCCCCAGACACCGAACGTCTCTTTGTCGGAAACCACGTCCACGCTGACCAGATTCATGTATTCACCTTCCTGGTTGGAAATGATCTCCTGGATATTGATGCCGCGGTCCTTGACCATGTTCATGGCATTGACGGTATTGACCGTCTCGCCCAGGACCGGCGTCAAAAGCCCTTTGGCCAAAGCCATGGTGACCGGCGCCACATTTTGCTGGGTGACGGCACCGCTGTAGGTGACCTTGACTTCCTTGACCCGTCCCTGCACAAGTTGGCCGGCGAATTTGCCCATGCGTTCGGCCAGATCCAGATAGGGCTCAATGGCCTTGTAGGCCTCGGCGCTTAAACTCGGGAAATTGGCGGCGTTGCGGATGCCGCGGCCTAACAGCGCGTCCTTGACCGCTTGCGCGATCTCCACGGCAACGTTGACCTGGGCCTCGGACGTGGAAGCGCCCAGATGCGGGGTGGTGACACAATTGTCCAGTTTGAATAAAGGATCGTTAAAATCCGGAGGTTCGGCGCTGTAAACGTCCAATGCCGCGCCCGCGATGCGTTTTTCAGTCAAGGCCTTGGCCAGGGCTTTCTCGTCAATGATACCGCCGCGCGCGCAATTGATGAGGCGCGTGGTTTTTTTCATGAGAGCGATCTGCTTTTCGCCGATCATGCCGGTAGTTTCCTCGGTCTTGGGAATGTGCACGGTGATGTAATCAGCGGTCTTGTAAATTTTATCCAATTCCACCAGTTGAATGCCATTCTTCGCCGCGATCGCGGCAGAAAGGAACGGATCGTAGCCGATGGTGATCATGCCGAAACCCTGGGCCATTTTAGCGACCGTGGTCCCGATGCGGCCAAGGCCGATGATACCCAAGGTCTTGCCATACAATTCAATGCCGGTAAATTTTGAACGCTCCCATTTTCCGCTTTTGAGCGACGCCACGGCCTGCGGGATATTGCGCGAGAGCGCCATGATCAAACTCATGGTGTGCTCGGCGGTAGACGTGGTGTTGCCCGCCGGGGTGTTCATGGCAACAATGCCTTTTCTGGTCGCGGCCGGCAGGTCCACATTGTCCAGGCCCACACCGGCGCGGCCGATGATCTTCAACTTGTCCGCCCCTGCGATGATCTCGGCCGTGACCTGCGTGCCGCTGCGCACGATGAGCGCGTCATAATCCTTGATGATCTTTTTGAGTTCATCCGCCGGCACGCCGAACTTGCAATCCACCGTGAACCCCGGCTCGGCGGTGAGAATGTCCAGGCCCTCTTTTTCCAATTTATCACTGACTAGAATTTTAAACATACAATCCCTTTCATATGCTTACACTGTCATTCCCGCGAAAGCGGGAATCCATTTCAATTAATTCGGATTACGGTGGGTGGCTCGAATCTACTCCGAATCTACTCTTTCAAATTGTTGCGACTTTAATAGAGCATGCCAAATAGATACAATGGGATTTTATTGCCGGCACCTATCTCAATACGGTCCGCGGCCACAAAGGCATTATCCGTATTCTTAATTTGCTTGAACGTCTTGCCCTTGCCGCCGATCTCAAAGATATATTTATCACCCACCAAAAAATCCCCTTTATCGCTGGCCGTTATTTTAACAAGGCCTTTTAATTGATTGAGAAAGAAAGTCTCGCGCAATGCCCCCTGGTCGTGCTCGGATATAAGCTGGCTATGCAAAACACCGAGAAGATTGGGATCTTCAATATACGCCTTCTGCGGTTTGCGCGCCAACACGTAGCCTTTACCGCCGGGACGCAAACAATATATTAATCCCGATCCCTCAAGATACTCCAGGTAAGCATAAACATATTCTTTTGATAGACCCAGTTCACGGCTCATTTTATCAATATTGACCGTGAACGATCCGGCGGTCGCAATAAGCCAAAGCATTTTCTTGAGGACCGCAATGTTCGATTTTTTTACATTCCCCATGACCGCGACATCTTCATAAAGGACCTTTTCAATGATATTAAGGAGTTTCGAGACATAGGTCGCTTCTCCCTCGAGAAAGAACGGGTAATACCCCATGGCAAGATAATGCTTAAAATATTTGAGTATTGGTTTACCGGAAGCGAATTTTTGGGCCAGACGCACATGACCGGTCAAGACATCCTCAAGAGATACAGCCGGAACTGAGATTTTCTCTTTAAGCGCCAAGTACTCCCGGAACGAAAGCCCCTTCATCCCGTAATAGACCAACCGGCGCGAAAGGTCCACCTTGCTCTCCTGCAAAGCAAGCGAAGAACTACCGGAAACAAGGATTTTCTTTCCTTTGAATGTATCTAAAATGCTCTTGAGTTCCACCTCCCATTTGGAATATTTATGGATCTCATCAATAATGAGGGCTTCGCCTCCGTATTGAAAATATTCCTTTGCTGTACGGAAAAGCCCTCCCGCAGAAACCTCCACATTATCGGCCGAAATGTATAAGCATTTCTCAACATCATCGTATTGATCACGGTAATGCTGAAGCAAAAGCGTTGTCTTACCGACCCCCCGGGAGCCTGTGATACAAAGGGCCGAAGCGCTCCAATCAATCGTATGGTAAAGATACCTTTTAAAATCCACTGGGGTATCTTCAACCGTTTGTTTGTGTATATAAAAAAGTTCTTCAAGCATTGTATAAACTCCTAAGGACTAGTAGAGTATACGATATATTAACAATTCCGTCAAGTGTAGTCTGCTAATAAATCTCACCCACCCACAAAGAGGGGAGGGAAAAATCCTATTTTTGATTCAGGGCTTTCTGCGCTGCGGCCAAGCCGGCGCCCAATTCAAATTTGTGTCCCATCTCATGCAAGACCTTCTCCAGGCAGGCCAAACCTGTCAGGACATCGTATTCATCCAAAGCGCCCATATGCGCCATGCGGATGACCTTTCCCTTTAAAGGGCCCTGTCCGCCGGCAAAGGTGATGCCGTGCGTATCGCGCATGATCTTCGTCAATTTCTCCCCGTCAATACCGGCAGGCACCTTCACCGCGGTCAAGCCGTTGGTCGCACAGGACAAGTCGGGATACAGGTCCATGCCGATGGCCTTGCATCCGGCGCGGGCCGCCTTGGCCAGACGCTCAAAATGTTTGAACATGTTGTCCAGACCACGCTCCTTGATCAGGCGTATGCTCTCCGCCATGGCAATGATGATGCCGATGGCCGGGGTAAAAGGCGTATCGGTCTTTTCCAGCGCCTTCTTGGACTCGCGCAGGTCGAAATACAAGCGCGGGGTCGTTGATGCATTGATGTAGGCAATGGCCTTGGGCGAGGCGGTGACAAAGCCAACTCCGGGCGACAGCATCAAACCCTTATGAGAACCGGCAACCACCATGTCCACATGCCATTCGTCAGCGCGCAATTCCTGCACCGCTAATCCCGAGACCGCGTCAACGACAAGAACGGCCTTGGTGTTCCTGACCGCTTCACCAATGGCCTTGATGTCCGGGGTAACACCCGTCGATGTCTCGACCAGGGTGACGAAAACGGCCTTGGCGTCCGGATGCTGGTCCAATAATTTCTTGATGTCCAAGGCCTTGGGCGCTTTGCCCCACTGCACCTTCATCTCAATGGTATTGGCCTTGTACGTCCGGCACAGGTCCACCCAGCGCTCGCCGAATTTGCCGCTGTTGACCGCAATGGCTTTGTCCCCGGGGGACAAAAGATTGACAACGCAGGCCTCCATGCCGCCAGACCCCGAAGAGGCCAGCAGGTAAACGTCGTTTTTGGTCCGGGCGATCTCCTGCAGTCCCGCGACCACCTCCTTAAGGTATTCCTGAAAGCGCGGCGTGCGGTGATGGATGATGGGCCGCCCCAGAGCGGCACACAATTCCGGCGGGACCTGTGTCGGTCCCGGGGTCAACAACAAATTGCGTTTCATAATATCTCCTATTGCTTCTTATCCGGTTCCCCGAAATGTGCGATGACGCCGTCCACAAGCCCGTAATCCTTGGCTTCCTGCGCGGACATGAAGAAATCGCGGTCCGTGTCTTTTTTGACTTTCTCGACGGCCTGGCCCGTGTGTCTGGCCAGGATCTTGTTGAGCTCATCCTTCATGCGCAGGATCTCCTCCGCCTGGATGGAAATGTCGCTGGCGGTCCCCTGCGTGCCACCCCACGGCTGATGGATCATGATGCGGGCGTTGGGAAGCGCGTAGCGTTTGCCTTTGGTGCCCGCGGTCAACAGCACCGCGCCCATGCTGGAGGCCTGACCCACGCAATAGGTGCACACGTTGGGTTTGACGAACTGCATGGTATCGTAAATGGCCAGTCCCGCCGTCACCGAACCGCCGGGAGAATTGATGTACACGTTGATGTCTTTCTGCGAATCCTCAGACTGCAGGAACAGCATTTGCGCGATGACCAAGTTGGCGACGGTGTCGTCAATGCCCGTGCCCAAAAAAATGATCCGGTCTTTGAGCAATCGCGAATAAATGTCATAGGCGCGTTCCCCGTGGCTGGTCTTTTCAATGACCATCGGAACTAAAATTTGTGATTTTAACATTCAATCCTCCTTACGATTAAAAACCACTGAGGAGCCCCCTGAAAAGCTTGGGAAGCAGCTTTTCAGGAAGTGATCTGCGTCGGCAGATCACTTACCCATTTGGCTTCTTTGAGCAAAAATTCCATGACCTTGGCCGGCAAATTCTCCTGCTGTTCTGACCCGATCTTTTCCTGTTTGGCGATCTCCTCCAGAATGAGATACACCTTCACGTCGCGTTCAACCATCGTCTGCAGTGATGCGGCGATCTCCGCTTCTTTTTTCTGGATCTCCTCGTCCTTCATGCCCTGGCTTTTAAGCCGCTTGAGGGTCTCGTTCAAACGGTGCTGCAGCTGGCGCTGGACCAGGGACTGCGGCACCACGAGCCGGGCGTTCTTGATCAGGGCATCAATGACCTGGTTTTCCACGTCAACGCGGTTCTGGCGGTCTTTGTCCAGTTCCAGCTGGCGTGATAAGGCCTGCTTGAAATCCTCCAAGTTCGGAAAACCCATGCCACGCGCGAACGCGTCGTCAATAACAATTTCGGCGCCGTCGCGGCCTTTCTTGAAAAATTCAAGGGTCTTGGTGATATCTTCCTCGCTGACCTTGGAACTTTTGCGGGTCACCTTAATGCCCTTATAATGGCCGGGTTTCACCTCGGGACGGATGTCTAAAGTCGCTTTGAAACTCAAGATGCCGTCCTTCAGGGCCACGTCGCTGATCTGGGGAAGGTCAATGGGGTTCAACTGATGCTGACCGATGCCTTCCTGATAGGCCTGGGGCACGAGTTTCTTGATGGTCTCTTCCTCGGCGAGTTTGCCGTGAGAATTGGCCAGGACCGCGCGCGGCACCTTGCCCGGGCGAAAGCCCCTGACCTTGGCGTATTTGCTGATCTCCTCGTAGACCTCGTCCATGGTCTTGCTGACCCGCTCACGGGGGACCTCAAATTTGACCTCACGTTTGAGCGTGTCGATCTTTTTGACATCTACTTTCATTAACGCGATTCCTTTCCATTAATGTACGGGCACGGCATGCCGTGCCCCTACATAGTGAATTTCTCGCCCAAATAAATTTTCCGGGCTTTCTGGTCGTTGATCAGGTCCTGCGCCGTGCCGGAGATCAGGACCCTGCCGTCGGCAACCAGATACGCGCGGTCGGTGATGGACAGCGTCTCGCGCACGTTATGGTCGGTCAGCAAGATGCCTAAGCCCCGTTTTTTAAGGTCGCGGATGATCTCCTGCGCCTCGGCCACGACAATGGGATCAATGCCCGAGAACGGCTCATCCAAAAGCAAGAACGACGGGTTGGTGACCAAAGCGCGGGTGATCTCCAGACGCCGGCGTTCCCCGCCGGAAAGCGTGTAGGCCCTGGACCTGGCCAGATGCGAAATGTTGAGTTCTTCCAGCAAGGACTCCAGACGGTTTTTGCGTTCCCTGGGACTCAAATGCAAGGTTTCCAGGACCGCCATGATGTTTTCCTCGACGGTCAGTTTGCGGAAGATGGAACTTTCCTGCGCCAGATACCCCATGCCCAGACGGCAGCGGTCATGGATGGGTTTTTTGGTGATGTCTTCCTGGTCAAAGACCACCTGGCCTTCATCAGGATCGACGATCCCCACCACCATGTAAAAACTCGTGGTCTTGCCGGCGCCGTTGGGGCCCAAAAGGCCCACGATCTCGGAACGGCCGACCGAAATGGTCAATCCGTCCACGACGCGCCGCCCCCCGTATGTCTTCACCAAATTTTTCGCTTCCAGTAAATGCATAAGGTCATTTTTCCATCTTGGGGAACAATCCTGATCCCTTATTGTCGCTGGTGTCAAATACCAGTTTGGGACGGCCGGTCATGATCAATTGCTGGTCATCGCCGTCATAAACCATTTCATCGGCGTAACTGGCATTGGTCCCCTGAATGACCTTCACATGGCCCGTGCAGATCACTTTCTTGATCTTCTTGGTCTTGTCGTCAAAATAAACCGTCATCTTGTCCGCGTACAGCTGGCGGCCCGTGGATGCCTCAACCGCCACCACGTTGACATTAAAAACCGCGACCATTTTCAGCTGGTCCATCTGCATGGGCCCGTCGCAGGTGATGGTCGCTGTCTGGTTGGGCGTGAGGTCCTTGGTCGTATTCAAAACCGCCTTGACGTCCTGGTCAATGGCGGCCTGTTTCAAATTCGGGTGCGCGGTCAGGCCTGTGCCGGTGATCACCCCCTGCTTGTCCACGATCTTGACCGGGTCCTTGGTCGTGATCAGGTCCTGATCGCGTTTCCAGTCCAGGGTATCGGTGGTCATCTGCGTGCCGCGCTCGGCGGTGATGACCACGTCGTCCTTCAGGTTGATGTCCCCGTTGATCTTGTTGATGGTGCCGGTCCTGGACTTGAGATTGACCTTTTGCTTGTCAAACGCATTCGCGTCCACGTTGGTGATCTTTATTTTTTCATCGGAAATATCAGCTTTATCGCCATTGATCTCCCACGACTTTTTACCGCCGGTGGTATAGCCGTTGAGATTAAACCCCTCCAATTGCTGGGTGGGCGCATCCTGATCCTGCGCCGGCGCATCCTCTGCAAACGCGGGGGCGTATGCCAGATAGCAGATCCCGAACGTTATCATGATCGTTTTAATGTTCATACAATTCAGGCCCCCACTTGCCCTGCGCCTTTAAGACCATTTCAATGACCTCACGGGCAGCGCCGTCTCCGCCGCGACGGGACGTGACATAATGCGCCGCCTGTTTGAGCTCGGGGGCGGCATTGGCCACAGCCACCCCGAAACCAACACGCTTGAGGACCACCAGGTCGGCCAGATCATCGCCGACAAAACACACTTCGCTGTCTGAGACCTTAAAATCCTGCAGCATCTGTTCATAAGCGCCGGTCTTCGGGTAAACGCCCGTGAACACTTTGTCGATCTTCAAATCCTCGGCGCGGTAGCGCACGACATCGGAAAGGCGGGCGGAAATGAGCACGGTCTTCAGGCCCGCCTTTTGGGCGAAAACAATGCCGAAACCATCCTGCACGTCAAACGCCTTGCTCTCAACGCCGTTGCTGTCAATGATGATCTTGCCGTCGGTCAAAACACCGTCCACATCAAAAGCCAGGACCTTGATCTTCTTGAGCGCCTTGTCCGTGATCATACCAGCCCCGCCTTCAACAGGTCCTGCACATCCACCAAACCAACGAGTTTGGCCTTTTGGTCCACCACGGGCAATTCGTCGATCTTTTTGGTCTTCAAAATATCAAAGGCCTCGGCCGCCAGTTTATCTTTAACAATGGCTGTCGGTTTTTTGGTCATGAACAGCCCCACGGGCTTGGATAAAAGCGCGGGGTCTTCTTTCAAATGACGGCGCAGGTCCCCGTCCGTGAATATTCCCAGCAGCCGGTTTTGACCGTCGACAACACAGGCGGATCCGCAACGGGCCCTGGTGATGGCCAAGAGCACATCCTTGACCCTGGCCGACGGCTTGACCCTGACGTAATGCGTACCCGCGCGCATGATGTCCTCGACTTTTAAGAACAAACGCCGGCCCAAAGCGCCGCCGGGATGGTAAAAAGCGAAATCTTCCTTTTTAAACTTCCTGCGGTCGATCAAACACGCGGCCAACGCATCCCCCATGGCCAGGGTCGCCGTGGTTGAAGCCATGGGCGCCAGGCCCAGCGGACATCCTTCTTCCTTCACGGAAACATTGAGCACCACGTCGCTGTGGCGGGCCAGGGACGACCGGGGATTGCCGGTCAAAGCAATGGTCTTGGCCCCGATCTTCTTGACCAAAGGCAGGGTCCGCACGCTCTCCTGGGTCTCCCCGCTTTGGGAAATGACAATGAACACATCGCGTTTGGTCACCTGCCCCAGATCACCGTGCACGGCCTCGGCGCTGTGCAGAAAAACGCTGGGCGTGCCCGTGGAGGAGAAGGTGGCCGCGATCTTGCGGCCCACGATGCCGCTTTTGCCCATGCCACAAACGACCACACGGCCCTGGCATTTGGCCATCAGGTCCACGGCCGCGATGAAGTTCCTGTCCAAACGCCCGGCCAGCGCCTTGACGGCACGGGCCTCGATCTCTAAAACCTGTTTAGCGCGTTTAAGCATATTTTGAATTATAGGGACACAATACTTAATTCAACCATACATAACACAGGAATTAAGTTTTGTGTCCCCATAATTCCTGCTTACTTCTTAACTACTCGGTCAATATTAATTAAATCCTTGAGAAAATCTTCCAATTTATTAATTGGAAGCATATTCGGCCCGTCGGACAAGGCCTTGGCCGGATTCGAATGCGTCTCTAAAAAGATCCCATCAACACCGGCGGCAACGGCGCAGCGCGCCAATAACGGAATGTATTTGCTTTCCCCGCCCGAGGCATGGCCCAGACCGCCGGGATGCTGGACGCTGTGCGTGGCATCAAAGATGACCGGGTATCCTGTTTCGCGCATCACCGCCAAAGACCTGAAATCCGAGACCAGATTGTTATACCCGAAACTCACCCCGCGCTCGGTGAGCAATAAATTCCGGTTGCCCGCCTCTTCCATTTTCTTGATAATGCCGGCCACGTCCCACGGCGCCAAAAATTGTCCCTTTTTAACATTGATGACCCTGCCTGTTTTGGCCGCGGCCACGATGAGATCCGTCTGGCGGCACAGGAACGCGGGGATCTGGATGATGTCCAAAATTTCAGCGGCCGGGCCGACCTGACCCATATCATGCACGTCGCTTAAAACCGGCACTCCGACCTTGGCCTTGATCTCCGCCAGGACCTTCAACCCTTCCCATAATCCGGGGCCGCGGAAAGACCTGATGGACGTGCGGTTGGCCTTGTCAAAGCTGGCCTTGAACACGAACGGCACTCTCAAACGCGACGTGATCTTTTTGATCCGCTCGGCGATGGCCAACGCAGAAGCCCTGGACTCGATCACGCAGGGCCCGGCGATCAGCACGAACGGATGGCCTTTGCCGAATCTGACTTTACCTATTTTGATCTCTTTAACCATGGCGCCTCAAAAATTCCTTCGCTGTTTTCAGGTCTTCGCGCGTGTCCACCGCGATCGATTCCGCCTTTGTCACGACGGTCTTGATGCGGGCACCGTTTTCCAAAGCGCGCAATTGTTCCAACTGCTCCGTGCTTTCCAAAATGGACTTGGGCCAGCGCGTGTACTGCAATAAAAATTCTTTACGGTACGCGTATAAGCCCAAATGTTTATACAGCTTCAGCTCTGCTGGCCTTTGCGCGTTGCGGTTATAAGGAATGGGCGCGCGCGAAAAATACAGCGCGTATCCGGCCGCGTCCAGGACGCATTTGACGACATTGGGATCCGTGAAGTCCCTCTCGTCGGTGATCACCTTGACCACCGTGCCCATCTGGCACGAAGGATCGTTCTTTAAAGCCAAAACCAAAGCATCAATGGCGGCCGGGTCAACCAACGGCTCGTCCCCCTGGATATTGACGACGATGTCTACATCCAGGTCTTTGACCACTTCGGCGATGCGGTCCGAACCCGACGGATGCCGGGGATCGGTCATCACCGCCTTGGCCCCGAACGCGCGGGCCGCGTTCAAAACCTCGGCGTGGTCGCAGGCAATGAGCACATCGTCCAGCTGACAGCATTGCTTGGCCCGTTTCCAGACATGCGCGATCATAGGCGCGCCGTTGATGAGCGCCAAAACCTTGGCCGGAAAACGCGTGGACGCAAAACGCGCGGGAATAACTCCTAATGTCTTCATGGATGGTCCAGGGCTGCCTTTAACTCGTCCAACCCGACAGCCACGGCCCCCATTTTACCGACGACGATGCCGGCGGCGTGATTGGCGATGTCCGCGGCCCGGCGCTGATCAGCCCCGGCCGCCAAACACAAAGCAAAAACGGAAATGACCGTGTCCCCGGCGCCGGAAACGTCATAGACCTCCTGGGCGCGCGTGGCGATGGGGAACGGCGGCTTGCCCCGCTCAAAAACGTACATCCCATGCTCGCCTAAAGTGACGAGCAGGGACCCAATGCCCAGATAGGCCAATAAGCCGCGGCCATTGCTTTCAATATCTTCCTTGGTGTCGAGGCGCGTCGAACGGATGCCGTAACGCTTGCGCGTCTCTTCGGGGATAATGCTCAAAGCGGTCTCGGTCTCTTTCTTGTTGGGCGTGATGCACGTCACCCGGCCGTAACCGCGCAGGTCCTCAAGCTTGGGATCCACAACCACGGGAATTTTATGTTCCCCCGCCAAACTGCGCACGGCGCTCAAAAGCCCGGCGTCAACGGTCCCCTTGCCGTAATCGGAAATGATCACGGCGTCAAATTTGGAAAAATTCCGGCGGATGAACGGGATGATCTTGGCCGCCTTGAGCTTGTCGTCCTTGAGGTCCAGGCGGGTCTCACGGTCCAAACGCACCACCTGCTGATGCCGGGCAATGATCCGGGTCTTAAAAATGGTGTCCATGTGTCCATCGGCAAAAATGCCGGCGGTGGTGATCTTGCGGCGTTCCAATTCTTTTTTCAGGATGCCGCCTTCAGCGTCTTTCCCGATCTTGCCCACCAGGGTGACTTGCGCGCCCAAACTGCGCAAATTATTGGCCACGTTGGCAGCGCCCCCCAGCGTAAAAAACGATTCCTCCTGCAAAACCACGGGCACCGGGGCTTCCGGGGAAATGCGGCTGACGCTGCCCTTGATGTACCGGTCAAGGACCACGTCGCCGACCACCAAAAGCCGCCTGGTCTTGAACTTGGCTATTATATTATTATAAGTAGTGGCCATAAAACCGGTCATTTTAGCATAGTTTGCAAGGGGTTACCAATAAAAAATACCCTGGCTGTCCCTGCGCAGGATGTCTTCCACCAGGTCCAGGACCTTGTCCACGGTGATGGGATCGGTTGAGAGAAAAAACCCTTTGGGCCCCAACGGCTTCCAACGTTTAGGGTTAATGCCGGGCTGATCGCGTAGAAATAAGGAAATAACGAAAGTCCCCACCCCCGCGGCCAGATGCACAGGGCCCGAGTCATTGGAGATCAAAAGCCGGCAGCGGCTCAACAGGGCTACACTTTGGGCCACGCTCGTGCGTCCGGTCAAGTCCGCCACCGGCTTGGGGCATAGGCGTAATATCTCTGCGGCGATGGCCGTGGTTTGGGGCCCTCCGATCAAAACGATCTTAAGATCATAGCGGTCCGTCAAACGGCTGATCAAACCCGCGAAGGACGCGGCCGGCCAGCATTTGGCCGGGTCGCTGGCGCCTGGATGAATGGCGATCAACTCCCCGGCCCGTATGCCCTGGCTGTTGAGCCAATCCAAAACCCAGGTCTCCGCATCCTTGCGCACAGGCACCAGCATGCCCAAAGCATCTTCGGTCTCCGTGGGAATGCCGACCCCCTTTAAAACGTCCAAACAATATTCGCTTTCATGTTTTTCACCCAAATGCCGGACATCTTTTAAAGGGTGTGTGAGCAAAAATCCCATTTTGTCGTTGCGGTAACCAATGCGCGCCAGCACTCCGGCCAAAAAACACGCGAAGTTATAACGGCGTTTGGTATGCAGAATAAAAACGGTGTCAAAATTCCCGCGGCGGATCTCCCGCGCTAAACGCAAAGCTCCGAGCACGCCTTTGTGCCGTCCCGCGCGATCGTCCACCAAGACCTCGTTGAGATAAGGGTTGCCAGTGACCAGGTCCTTTGTCGCCGGTGTCACGAGGATGGAAATGTACGCCGCCGGATACGCCCTGCGCAGGGCCTTGATGAACGGTGTGGTCAACACCACATCCCCGATACGGTCGGTGCGCACGACCAGGATCCTAGAGAAATTTATTTTGGATGACATCAATGACGTCCTGTGCCTGAATAGCCGCCATGCATTGATGCGGCGCACGGCTCCTGGGGTTTAAACAACGCGGGCAAGACCCGTTGCGGCGGATGACAACGGACTTAGGGTCCCGCGGACCGCTTTTTGTGTGATCCGTGGGCCCGAACAGGGCGATCACCGGCACGCCGAAATAACAGGCGATGTGCATGGCCCCGCTGTCATGGGCCACAACGAAGGCGGCCCTGCCTAAAACAAAGGCGAGCTCCCGAAGGTCCATCTGTCCAACCAGGGACAGCGACGGGTTTTTCATGCGCCGGCGCATGCCTTCAATGAGCTCTGTTTCCGCCGCACCGCCGGTGAAAACCACGGCCATGCCCTTGGCCGCGATGAAATCCGCGACCTCAACAAAACCATCCGCTGTCCAGCGTTTAGCGGAATCCGCGGCGCTGGGTGCTATCACGACGAATTTGCCCTTGGGCAAAACATCGCCGGCCAATGGCTTGGGCACAATGGCCGTGCGCGGGACATTTTCATCTGAAAAATGATGGACCGTGCGCAAACGGTCCAAATGTTTTCGGCTCATATGCTCCCGCGAAGGCATTTGCAGCGGGGTGCGCACGCGGGCGTTCAATACAAAAGGTAAAATGGTGTTGCGCAGATCAACGATGAGGTCAAAGCGTTCGCGGCGCAAGGCCAAAAACCAGCGGCATTGGTCCGGCCACGACATATGCTTGTCGTAAACGATCACGCGCAGACGGGGATTGCCCCCCAGAAGGGTCACGGCCTTGGGGCCGACGATAACATGAACACGCGCTGACGGAAAATCACGGCACAGCACATCAAGGACCGGACAGGACGCGACCACGTCCCCGATATTTGAGTGAGAAAAGACCAGGATATTTTTAACTGAAGATAGTTCCAAGGGCTTTCCAGACATCGTCCACCGTCACAGAATTCATGCACACATGATCGGCGCATGACAAATGATAACAGGGCGCTTTGTTGCACCCGACATCCCTGAACACAACCGCTGCCTTCCCGCGCTTTCCCCGCGGCCCGGTGATCTGCGGCCGCGTGGGCCCGAACAAAGCGACCACAGGGGCCCCGACGCTGTTGGCCAAATGCAAAGGCCCGGTGTCGCAGGACACCACCGCTTTGGCATTCTTGAACAAGACCAGGGCCTCGGCCAGGGTCGTGGTCCCGGCCAGATTGACCGCCGCAATGCCCGCGGACTTGATGATACGGTCACAGGGCTCCTTGTCCCTTTGGGAACCGGAAAAAACAACCTGGACTCCCGTGCCGGCTGCCCGGCGCGCCAGATCGATCCAATTCGCCTCGGGCCATTGCTTGCGTTTCCAATTACCGCCGGTATTAAGAACAAGGTACCCGACATTGTTCGCCAAACCCTTGGGCCAGGCATCACCGACGGTCAACGCGCAACAGCGGTCCTCAACACGCAGGCCGTGATCCTCAAGCACCTTCAAATACGCGTCCGAACGGTGAATGTCATCGCCGGGAAACGCAACGGGATGGGTCAAGAGCCGCGGCGCTTTTGAATAACCGACGCGTTGAGGGATGCCGGCCAGATAAACCATCAGCGCGCGGGTGAAGGAGCGATGCAAAAGAAAGGCTACGTCAAAACGCCGTCCGCGCAGTTGAGCGATCAGGCCAACCAGCCCCCACGGCGTGCGGTGCCGCCCTTTCTCGTCGTAAACGATGATCTCGTCCACGTCCGGACAATGCGTCAAGACCTCCTGGACCCTCGGCACGCACAAACAACAAACGCGCGCACCGGGAAAATTGGCTTTCAACGCCTTAAAGACCGGCGTTGAAAAAATGGCATCCCCGAGCCAATTGACATTAACGACAAGTATATTTTTCATAAATCGCTACCGTTCCCTCGACCATACGCTCTGCGCTGAATTCCTTTTCCATCAAAGCGCGTGCGGCCCGGGCCATGTTCAAAGCCCGGACTGGATCACCGAGCATTCCCTTAATACGCTTTGCCAAAGCAGTGCTATCCCCCACAGGGGTCAGAGATCCGGTCTGCCCGTCCTTGATCAAGTCCGGCAAACCGCCCACATTAGACGCCACCACCGGAATACCCGCGGCCATGGCTTCCATAACACTTAAGCCCAAACCCTCCTGCAGTGAGGGCATCACGAACACGTCAAAGGCCGGCAAAATGTCCGCCGTGCTTTGGACGGTGGAACGAAAATCGACGCTCTTTTCTAAACCCAACTGATCGACAAGCATCCGCAGATCATTTTCCTGCGGCCCCTGACCCACGATCATCAGCCGCACGCCGGGAAACGATGCCTTCACCGAAGGCATGGCGCGGATAAGAACATCAATGCCTTTGACATCGGACAGGCGCGCGATGATGCCGATCACGGGAGATCCCTCCACAGACCATTGCGCGCGATTTTGCCGGCGCAAGGCCTCATCGGTGAATGGATAGCAGGACATATCAATACCGTTGGGGACCGGATGAACACTGTCGGGATCGACGTTGAGATCTTTGATAAGATGTTCACGGACACCGCGGCTGATGGCAATGACCCCCTGTCCCCAGCAAGAAAAAACCTTCCTGAACCAGCGGGGTCTGAAAAATCCGTGGCAGGTGCTGATAAAGGGCTTGCCTGTCATACGACTTAACCAAAACGCCATCACCTGGGTGACGCGGGTCTGCGCGTGGATGATGTCAATGCCCTCGGCGCGTATCAACGCGGCCAGACGGGGCAGAACCAGATAAATTTTGGGATGTGCCTCGGACTTGACGCGGATATCCATGCGCTCGTGCCGTACTCCGGTCTTTTCAAGAACACCAACGGCATCTCCACCGGCGGAAACGACAATGACCCTCTGCCCGGCACGGCACAGGCCCGCGCTGAGGGTCGTCACGTAACTGGTGATCCCGCCGGTATCAAAATGGCTGGTTAATAATAAGATATTCATAAATTGATCAATTCTTTGATTTTTTTAAACACTTCCTCCGGCGTGATCTCCTCCATGCACGCGTGCGTGCGGATCTTGCATTGC